>NZ_CANBCP010000001.1 GCF_947367085.1 uncultured Lactobacillus sp.
CAGATGTGTATAAGAGACAGCATATTTCTTGCAACCAAGAATATGAGCTTTTTAATTTAGCGATAGGTTTTCTCTTGCTTTTTTAATTTTAAGTAGTATCATTTTCATTAATATTCCATAATATTAATACATGATTAATAATGTAAAGGAGTGAGCCTATTGGACGAACATGAACATTACAAACAATGGATGAAGAAAAGAAAATTTACCTTTTGGGTTTTATTTTTGCGCTTGCCATTAGGTCTTGCTATCATTCCTTTGTTTCTAACTAGTATTTCAGCCTTTATTTGTTTAATCGCAGTATGTGCAATTGTTTATTTCTGGGTTGATTTGGGCGAAGATCTTAAGGGAGACGATGTCCTCACTAAGTCGATAACAATCGGTTTAATAATTACTGGCAGCTTGTATCTGATGGCAGCATTAATTATGGCCTACAACAGTGTTTTTTACGCCTGCATCTTCATTGCAATTTCAACCGTAGCCTATGTCTTTTTCAAAATGTATCGGCTATATGCTAATGGGATTAAAAACAAAAAGTTAGTTCCACAGACTGGTATTCTCTTTTTCGCTTCGGGCTTGATTTTGGCTACTACCTTATTTTTCGTTAACCAAATCTTTCTTGGATACTTGGTCGCAGCGGCATTAATCACTTATGGACTAAGTGATACTGTTGTGAAGTTTGTCGTTGAAAAAGACGATACAAATAGAATACTTAAATAAGCACAATAAAGAGGTAATCTGTATCAAGATTGCCTCTTTTACTTTGTCCTTACTTTATCTAATTCTCGTCTCATCAATTCGCTAAGATTAGTGACACCCCCTAACTCCATACTTTCAATTAGCACCCGACATTTATTCAAATGAACCTTATTTTTGTCTTGGTGATAAGCAATGAGCTGAGCATAAAATTCAATATGCAGCTTATACAATAATCCCGTTGCCGAAGACGGAATCGTTTTTGCAAAGTCGATGAAGCTTGTAGCTTCACTGTATTTTTCCTCTTTGACTGCCTCACCCAGCAAATTAGAAATAATGGCAAGAAGCACTGTCTGAACCTCTCTACTTTGTGCAAGGTGGAACTGCTTAATAATTTGTCTGACTATTTCTTGATTGGCATCAAAATCATAGAAAGACATAAAATTTGTGTACAGAGTTAACTTGTATATGTCAAATTCTGGCATCGAAAAAAGTTTTTCTTTAATCTTGAGTCTCACCTCATTATCAAAACTTGCCAGCTCTGTTTTTAATGTTTCTATGAGTCCATCCGCAATTAATATTAATTCTTCCTTCCGGTCATCATTCAAATCAGCCTGCTTTACTTGTTTCTTAAAGCTGGTAAGGTTTTTTTCAATATTTTCTGAATAAAAGGCTTCATCCAATTTATCAAACAACTTATTCATCGTTTGAATTTGAACTTGATTAGGATCTGTTGCAAGCCTTGCAAAAAAGTCAGAAACGGATATCTTATTGTGAGCTAAGATAGCTAGCAAGTCTTCAGCTGTAATGCGATGGATATTTTTTTCAACCTTGGAGTAATAAGAAGGGCTGACAATTCCAGCCGCAAAGTCTTTTTGCCTTTTATTTTGCTTAATTCTGTACTGCTTGAGCAATTCCCCAATCGTCATTTAATCACCTTCAATTTCGAATACGACATTTTTAAAAACAATTTTAATTCCTTGCTAAGATTAAATCAATCTTAAAACAAAAGGAGTTAACCATTATGAACGTATTTCTTAAAAATAGCGGCTACAGACGCTTTTCAATTGCCAGTTTTCTTTCTAGCGCAGGCGACATTCTTTTTTACTTGGCCTTTATGACCTATGCAAGTAAGTTGCACAACTACTCTTTAGCACTTTCATTAATTGCGATTTCTGAATCCGTGCCAAAGCTATTTGAAATTTTTGGTGGCTACCTAGCTGATAAAACTAAGAAAAAATTCAGAAATATTTTCTTAATGGCGCTAGCTCGTTTTATCTTATATGCAATCGTAGGAATTTTATTTGCTAGCCATATTTCAGATTGGACTTTAGTTATTGCCGTAGTAATTATTAATTTGATTTCCGATACATTTGGCTCTTATTCCGGCGGCTTAGTTGCACCCTTAATAGTAGACTTAGTGGGCAAAGATGAATTCGGTGAAGCTACTGGATTTACTAGTGGGATTTCTCAAATTATCAACATTACTGCTCAATTCATCGGCTCGGGTCTTCTTTTATTTATGTCATATTCTAACTTAGCGTTTTTGAACGCTGCTACCTTCTTAGCAGCTGGAGCTCTATACGCTAGTGTCGGTTTAAAGCAAAATAAAACCCGCGATGCACAAGTTGAAAAAGAAGTCGAAGTTAACGATCAAAAATTCTTTGCGACAATGAAGTCTTCATTTTTACAAGTTAAAAAACAAGCCGGATTGCTTACTATTGTGTTAGTGGTAGCACTATTAAACGGAGCCTTGAATTCCATGGAATCTTTAATTTCAATCGTGATGGCAGCTAATAAATCTACTATGATTATTTCTAGCTACAGCTTCACAATCGCAATTATGGGTGTAGTTGTAGCCGCTGGTGCCGCATTAGGCAGTATGTTTGGTCCGCAGGTATTTAAAAAGACTTCTGTTTTTTCAATAATTCTTACTGCAATTATCTTCGCACTCGCAACCACGCTTGCAGCACTTTTTGCCAATATCTATGTCATTTTACCTTGTTACTTCTTACTTGCTATGACTGCCAGCTTAGGCTCGATCAAGTTAACTCAGTGGCTAGTAAACACCGTTGACCAAAAAATCTTAGCTTCTAGCGTTGGATTATTGAATACTATCTTAATGGCAACTGCACCGCTATTAACAACTATTTTGACAACGATCTCAGGTACTACAAATGTTCACTACGCCTTATTTGCTTTATTAGCTGTCGAAGCGCTGGTCCTAGTCACTACAATTAAAATGAGTATTAAAGTAGTTCGCAACAAGAAGGAAAAAGATCCCCACGTAGCTATTACTTAGAAGAATTAAAAGGCATTACCCAAGGTTTAGGTAATGCCTTTTCTTCATAAGCAAAAAAATATCCACTATCCGCAAGAATTTATCTTATAAAGTAAATTTTGATACAATATAGATATAATTTTATTTATGAGGTAAAAACATGAAACCTGAATTAATTGATCGTCCCGACTATTTAAAAAAGTTAACTGATTTTAAAGATACAGAGTTTATTAAAGTTCTTACAGGTGTTAGAAGATCAGGAAAATCTTATTTGTTACTGCTTTATCGCCAATATCTTTTAGATCAAAATATTGATAAGAAGCAGATAATTTATTTATCATTTGAAGATTTTGATAATATCGATCTTTATGAACCAAAAAAACTTTATGCCTATCTTAAGCAACGATTTATTCTAAACAAAAAAATGTATATTTTACTTGATGAAATTCAATATGTAAAAGAATGGCAGAAGATCCTTAATAGCTTACGCTTAAATCAAAATTTAGACTTAACTATAACTGGAAGTAATTCTGATCTTTTGAGTGGAGAATTAGCCACACTTCTTTCTGGACGCTACATTGAAATTAAGGTCTACCCCTTATCATTTAAAGAAATGCTAGCTTTCAATAAGAAAGATTCCCCTTCTGAAAAAGAAATTAACAATCTATATCAAGAGTATGTGCAATACGGTGGTTTCCCCGCAGTCGTATTAGCTAAAGAAGAATTAAAACAAACTATTTTATCTGGCATTTACAACACTATTCTTGTTAATGATGTTGGTTCAAAGAATGGTTTACGTGAGCCTGAACTAGTAACTTTAGTTGCAAAATATTTATCTAGTACTGTTGGACAACTGGTAAATCCCAACAAGATCGTTAATACTCTTAAGTCTGCTCATTTCAACATTTCTTATAATGCTGTTCAACGCTATTTAAAATATTTTGAAGATGCCTATCTTTTTTATAAAGCTGATCGTTATGATATTAGTGGTAGAAAAATACTAGCTTCACAAGGCAAATACTACTTAGTTGACACTGGTTTAAGAACTCAAGCTTTAGGCGAGCGAATTAATGACCGAGGAAGTATTTTAGAAAATATAGTCTACATTGAACTGCTTCGCCGTGGTTATCAAGTTCAAATTGGTAAACTTGCTGATAAAGAAATTGATTTTATTGCTACTAAACCACATGACAAAGAATATATTCAAGTAACTTATACTTTACCTGAAAATTCAACTAGAGAAACTGATAATTTACTTCAAATTCCAAATAATTATAAAAAAATTGTCATTACAGGGCGATATGAAGAAAAGGAAATGATTGCAGGCATCCCTATCATTAATATCAAAGATTGGTTACTCAATTAAAGAGGTGAGAAATTTTATGTTTGAAGTATTTTATTGGTGTCTTGGGCTCTTTTTAGCAAGTCTAGCCATATTTATTTTTGTTTTAACTCATGAACGCCGCTCGATGTGGGCTGGCTTCACCTTAACAACCACCTTGATGTTTCTTGGATTTTTAGCAATAGATACTATTATCATTATCGACACTAAATTTCCCAAGCAGCATCAGCTAATCTCACAGATTGTGCTCTTACTAGCTGTTGGAGTGGCCCTACTGATTTTTGCCTTCGTCATTTTGTTGATTTTGATGTTTCTTTATGATGGCATCAAGATCTTACTTAAAGAAGGCACCAAGTGGACAAACTTCCTCTCGCTAGGGATGGCAGCTGCAATCATTCTCTTGATTTTTGCTTATCCCAGACTTGGTCGCCTTACAGTAACTCCTTGGTTTCGCTTCATTTATCTTTTCTTGTCATTAAGTATCTTTTACCTAATTTTCATCATGGTGATGTACACGCTGACTTCTTGGCTCAATTTAATCAATATTCGCCAAAAGCCGCTCAATTATGTTGTTGTTCTCGGAGCTGGCTTAATAGGCAAAAAAGTGACACCGCTACTTGCTAGCCGCATTAATCGCGGAATTGAAATCTACCGGCGCAATCCTGGATCAAAGCTGATCATGTCTGGTGGTCAAGGTCCTGATGAAGAAATTCCAGAATCTCATGCTATGGCTGCTTATACCGAAAAACGCGGTGTACCAAAATCTGATATCTTGATTGAAGACAAATCCAAAACAACAAATGAAAATCTCAAGTTTTCACACCGATTAATGAAGCCTAACACTAGCTTTTGCTTGGTCACTAATTCTTACCACGTCTATCGCGCCTTAGTATTGGCTAAGCGACAAGGCTTGCAATGCATCGGCTATGGTGCAAAAACCAAGTGGTACTTTACTTTGAATGCATTTATTCGTGAATTTATTGCTTATCTAGTAATTACGAAGAAACTGCAAGCCACGATGATTGCTTCAATTGGAGGTATGACATTACTTTTAGCTGGGATGTATTATTTATCTAGTATTTTGAATTTGTAGAAAAATAAAAAAAGCTAACCACAAAGGTTAGCCACTTCCGGTCGTATCGAGTTACGTTTGGAGTTAGTGAATTGCAGTCACTAGCTCCTTTTCTTTTACAATTATATTATCTTATTTTTGAAAGATCAAGAACCAGCGATGCTCTCTTCATTAATAATTACTATATTAAGCTCTGTAAATTTATAATTTGACTAATAAATAATTAAAATTACTGTTGACTTTTAATTTTTATCACTGTAATATTATGATCAACAAAAAATAATAACGGCTTTGATAAGGAAAGTAAGTTTTACTGAAGTACTACAGAGAGTTTCTGGTTGGTGCGAAGAAACAACGAAGGTTTAGCTGAAAATCACCTTTGAGCAGAAATTACGAATTGAGTAGTTTCAGGGAACGCCCTTTACAGCGTCGACGTATCGCTCTTTTTGAGCCGCACGTGCAACGAGGCTGGGTTTATGTCCGGCGAACATAGGTGGTACAGCGCCCAAAGCGCCCTATTAGATCAAAATAATTGGTCTGGTAGGGCGCTTTTTTCTTTAGTAAGGCTGTTTGATAGAGGAAATCATTATGGGTAAATTTAGTAAGTTAACAGCATCCCTTAAAAAGTTTTTCAAATGGTTATTTGGATTGTTAATAATTAATCTTGCAGGCTTAATACTAATTACACTTTATTCAGCTTATTACAGTTTTGGCACTATGATTTTTGGAGTTCATACTGAAGCCGCCATAAAGGATTTTTGGAATACTGAATTTATTACTGCAATTCCTTTTGTTATTGGTGTGAATTTACTTGCAATTACCACTGCACTCTTTCGAATGTATAAGAACAAGAAGAAAGAAAAGACTTCTTAGTTTGACAACTCATTATAAGCTATATTTCGAAAGATACAATCACTGAATATAGATATATAGATGATAATAATCTTATGAGAATAAAAGAATTATTATGAAAAAAGATATTGAAAGAACACCTATATTACAGTGAAAAATATCGGGATATTCACGATAAGTATCCCAATAAGGAGGGAAGATTGATGACCGTTGGAGATTTACTTAGATATTATCGCGTTAATCAAAATAAAACCTTGAAAGAATTTGCAGGTAACATAATAGATCGTTCTTATTACAGTAAAGTAGAAAAGAATATCCACCAAATCTCAATCAATAATTTGATCGATTTACTTAATTACAACCAAATTAATGCTACAGAATTTATAGGAAAACTAGATCCTAATTATGAAAACTACCAAAGTAAACTTCAGACACAAAGAAAGCTCATGGAAGAAGCATACTATCAAGTGGATAAGGATAAGCTACAAGAAATAAAAATGATGGTTTCAGAAAGTGATTTCTCTGAAAAGGATAAAGAAATGCAAGCTTTAATAGCTTCCGGCTTCATAGAACTTTTAAGTCCTGATAATCCTAATCAAAAACTTAGAGATAAGATTAAAAAGCAAGTTTTTGAAATACCTAATTTCAATAGCACTAAATTCATGCTTTATTGCAATTCGATGCGATTTTATAGTCTTTCTGATAATAAAACAATAGTTAAAAGGCTTATCGAGCAATACAAAGATAATAAGTCTAAATTCATTCAAAAATCGCTTATTTCATCAGTAATAAATATTTTGATTCTTTCCATTGAAGAAAGTAACTTCGACGATATTGATGACTATATTTCCTTTGGAAACAATATTCCTACTAACCCTGATATTTTCTTCTATAAAAATATAATGAAATTCTTTACATGCTTTATTCAATACAAAAATAAAAACGATGAATCTGCACTAAAATATTGCAATCTGATAATTGAAAATATCACCATTGCTGGTATGCCAAAATAGGCTCAAGAACTTTCAGAATTCAAAAAGAAGTACCAATAATGTAATAAAGGGCAAATACGCCCAAATTTATGTATTTCACTCTCTTATAATTTAAACTTAATCTAAATAAAAATTTAACCCAAGCCGTTGCAACTGGAGCTGTTGGTGGTGTAGGAACACTTATTGCTAGCTATGTCACAGGAGGGGCCGCTACTTTTGCAGTAGGTGCAATTAGCTCATCGGTAGGTGTATTAGTTACAAATGGCATTAAGGGTGGAGTTTGGGTAGATTATAATTTCTTCACAGGAACTGTAAATGGATTTGGATGGCAATAATCTTATGAAAAGAAAGCAATTAATTTTATATTTTATTTGTTTAACATTGGTAATTGAACTTTATAATTTTCTAATTGCCCCATATATTTCAAATTGGTTTTTGAATATTATATTAAGTGCAATATGCGGAGGACTAACTACTTTAGTAGTTTATAAATTAAGCAAGTAGGGTTTAATTTAGTAGTAGAGTTTTTTTACTTATATAAAATTTATTTTGCTTTCAATTAACACTGCACTATTTCGAATGTATAAGAACAAGAAGAAAGAAAAAATTCTTAGGTTGATAGCTTATTGCAGGCTATGTTTCGGAAGGACCCTTTTTATCAAAGCTGTTGAGTATAGACTAATCGGAGGAAAATTATTATGAAAAAATTAGTGCTAACCTTTGAAGTAGCATTGGCAATCGTTCCTTTTGTACCACTTCTTTCAGATGTTATTTTTAAAACCAACCTTCATACTTCAATTATGGATGCGACCATGCAGTGGCCAATGTGGATCAAGATTCCGCTTTTACTCATCTGCATTTTATTATATCTGTATTTTTGGTACACCCTTATTAAAGAAAGTAAGAAATTAGCCTATGAAGACTCTAAGACGCCTCACTAATAATTACGACGTAACAATAACTTTTACCTTGCTATCTATCCTAAATCTAACGTCATGGTGGGGAAATTTATCTTATCGTGTGGTTATGGTGTTAATGAATCTAGTTATTGGTGCTAGCATGGAATATTTAGTTAATAGATATTCTTCGACAGAAAAGAAAAATTTATATAAGGGTCTAACAGCCTTAGGACTGCTATTTACAAATATAGTTTGGATTTTAGTCACCCTTCTTAAATAAAGGCGGTGTTAATATGAAATCATTAAAGCAAGAAGTAATGGATTTTGTCATCACCTATCTACTACTATTCGCTTACTTTTTTATGGATATGCGCATGATAAATATGCAAACTTTTATAAGGCCACTGCTATTGAGCATAGTCTTAATTGCAGCTGGACAATTGGTGGGCTATTTTTATAATAAAAGCAAAAAATGATCTCCTCAAAACGCAAAAAGAATCCCAAGCGGGATTCTTTTTTAATACAAATATTCTATTCTTCCATTTCACTCATCATAGCCGCTTCGCGTTTTGCTTCACGCTTACGAAGTAATGGTAAAACAAATCCAAGACCAAACAATACTACAACTGTAATAATGTTCATCCATAGTTGGTGATTGAAGGCTGGTGTACCAAGTTCTACGTTTTGTGGGATAAATCCTAAAGTTGCGCAGACAAAAGTAAAGATCAAGCACCAAAAACCAACTGCCAAAGCACCAGTCTTATTCTTAATGAAGACATAATCTGAGTGGTATTTTTCTTGGTGCATTCTCATTGCTACAAAGGCAAAGAATACCCAACAAGTCTTGTATGGTGAAATAATTCCGTTAACGTTCAACAGCCAGTTATAAATGGTGTTGATGTTAGGTAATGTTCCTGTCAAAAGAAGCAAGAATAAGCTAAGTCCTACAGTAAAAGTGTAACTGTGAATTGGGCGACCATTTTTGTTTTTCTTGGTAAGCCATTTTGGCATGAACTTTTCGCCAACATCCCCAGCAAATACACGACTTGATGCATCGAGCAGCACTGCCAATTGTGCCATCATGAAGATTGCTTGCACAACTGCAAAGATGTACATTAAGACTTTACCCATTCCTAAACTTTCACCCAAAAGCTGGAAGGCGTAGTAAGGACCGTTCATCTTAAAGTCATGCGGAATATGATGTGCGTTAAAGAACATTGCTAAAGCAAGCGTTCCAAAGATAGTCAAAAATCCTGTCATGATTGCCAGCATCCACATTGCCTTAGGAAAATCACGCTTAGGATTCTTCATCTGTTGCACGTATGGTGCAGCTAATTCCGCACCAGACATAGCGAAGATCAAAAGTCCGGTAGTTGAGAAATAATTCAAGCTAAATGAAGGCTTAAATGCGCCCCAATTAAATGGTTGAGTTGCAATGTGGTGTCCATGCATCACTGACCACGCAGCAAGCAATACAAAAAGCATCGACATAATGAACATAGCTCCCCCACCAATTAAAGAAAGGATTTCTAGTGAGTTGCGCAATTTGTTTTCTAACAAAATAAAGATCAGTATGATCACAAATGTCAAAATTCCGAACCAGAAAGTCGACATCTTCTTATCCAAGCTATTGTTTCCGAAAATCATCCAGCTAAACGACACGATAACTGAGTTAGAAACGTCAACAATATAAGGCACACTCTGCACCCAATACATCCACGAAGTCCAATATCCTAAAGTATCATTCGTACTTCTTCTTACCCAAGAAGCGAGTCCTCCATCTTGATTATCAAAGGTCAAACTCATTTGACTACTAATCAATGCGTAAGGAATCACATATGAAAACAGTAAGAAAATCCAAGAAATAACTACCGACAATCCCTGATTTTGGAAGGGATAGAAAATATTTTCAAAACTAATAATCGTTACAAAGTCAATTAAGGCAATGACTGGCCAACTCATATAGTGCTTTTTATTCGGTTCTAAGCTATCTAAGATATCTGGTTTATCCAATTTTATTTCCTCCTAAATTTAATCGCCATTATCTATGCGAAAAAATTTGGAGGTTTCAATACGATAAGCAAAGTATTTAAAACCACTTGTCTATAACCTCAATAAGTAGATATAATTTATGCCGTAACATCCTTATATTTATTTGAGATGAAAAAACATCCGCCAAAAATTATAAGGATTTATGAAGCTTTTGCAAGGCTTTTTTGAAAATAATAGGGAACATAAGGTGAAAAAATGAATTTTCTAAAAATTGCTGTCGACAGCACAATTAAAAATGCGCAATTTTCCGATTGGGACACTGCGCACCTTAATCAAGATATACAGGCAAGTAGCCTAGCCGCGATTGTTGTAGCGAGCGAAAATGGCTTAAAAACTGCTCACGATCTTCAAAAAACTTCTGGTCTTGGCATCCCTATTATTAAAGTTTCACGTGAAACGATTTCTCAAGACGAAAAAGATCAAATTCTGCGCAAAGCTAAAGCTTATACAAATGAAATGGTCCCGGGATTTTTAAGTGATCTAGTGAACTTTGCTCAAGATCGGCCCGTTAGTTTTACAACTCCTGGTCACCATAATGGACTTTATTATGAAAAACACCCTGCTGGTGTTGTCTTCAACCGCTTTTTTGGCGAGAACTTGATGTTTGCTGATACCAGCGACACAGTCGCTGAGCTTGGCGACACGATGACTCACGAAGGAACACCCCTAACTGCTGAACAAAAGGCAGCTGAAACTTACAATGCCGACAAGGTCTACTTTTGTACGAATGGAACAACCAGTGCTAACTCCATCTGTGCTAGTGCGCTTTTAACTGATGGGGACTTAGTTTTATTTGATCGTAACAACCACAAGTCTTTATATAATAGTGCCTTGGTCATGAGCGGAGCTAAACCGGTTTATATTCCGACTGACCGTAATGCTTTAGGATTAATTGGAGAAATGGATCCTGCTGCTTTAGATGAAGAAAATCTACGCCAGCAAATTGCTAAAGTTGATCCTGAAAAAGCTAAGGCTAAGCGGCCGTTTAGATTAGCAATTATCCAATCAGAAACTTACGACGGTTTATTTTACGATGCCAAATGGATGATCGATAAAATAGGCAAGTTATGTGACTACATTTTATTCGATTGTGCTTGGGGCGGCTTTGAACAATTTGTTCCAATTATGAAGCACCTATCTCCTCTGTCGCTTAATTTTGGACCAGATGATCCGGGAATTTTAGTTACTCAATCATTGCACAAACAGCAAGCTGGGATGGGACAAGCCTCCCAAATTTTGAAAAAAGATAGTCACCTCAAAGGCCAAAAACGCTATGTTGACCACAAGCACTTCAATCATGCCTATCTCAAATTCGTAACTTCTAGTTATTCTTACCCACTATATGCCTCTCTGACTGTGAACTCATATTTAACTGCTGGAAGCGGCAATAAAAAATGGTGGGATGAAATCTTACGTTTAGGAATTGAATGGCGCAAGACACTGCTAGCAAAATCTAAGCTCTTTAAACCACTAGTTCCTGATAATTTTGCAAAAATTTCTACTGAAGAACTGGCAACTAATGCTAAATACTGGGAATTTAACCCTACTGACAATTGGCATGGCTTTAACAAAATTGCCAAGGGCGAAGCTATGCTTGATCCACTTAAAATCACCGTCAAAACTCCAGGGATCGATGTTAAAAACTCACGCTATGAAAAAGATGGTATCCCCGGACCAGTCGTTGCTGAATTTTTAATGGAAAAGCGGATTATTCGCGCTAAAGATGATCTGAATTCATTACTATTTTTGCTCACCCCTGGTGACACAAAGAAAGAATTAGACATTTTACTGGATGCCTTTTTAGAATTTGAAAAATTCTATGATGAAGATGCGCCATTAAGCAAAGTTTTGCCTAAATTAAGCAAGGTTTATCCAGAGCGTTATAAAGGTTATACTTTAAGACAGTTATGTGGTGAGATGCACAATTACTACCGTAAAAATAAAACTTTCACCTTGCAAAAAGATTTGTTTGCCAAAACTAACATGCAAGACTATGTCATGACGCCTGAAGCTGCGAATCAATTATTCATGAAAAACGAAAGTGAATTGGTTGATTTAAATGATGCTGCAGGACGAATTGCGGCCGAAGGAGCCCTCCCTTATCCACCTGGGGTCTTTATCGTGGCACCTGGTGAAAAATGGGGTCAGATTGACAAGCAATATTTTGAGGTTTTAGTAGGTGCAATTGAACGCTTCCCAGGCTTTGTGCCAGAGATTCAAGGTGTTTATTGGGACCAAAAGTCAGATGGCAAAATTAAGGTTCAAGCTGAAGTACTGAAGGAAAAATAAGGAGGAAATTATGTCATTTTCATGGAAAGAAGATTTACCAGCGGAATTAAAAGAAAAAGTTGAAAAGGTTGATAAAAAAATTGCTGGACGCTTAAACGAAATCGATGAACAAGTTTTATACAACCAACAACGCGTACTAGAATTATTTAGAAAACACCGTGTCGGTGAAGAAGATTTGGTCCCATCAACTGGTTACGGTTATGACGATATGGGTCGTGATAAGATCGAAGCCATTTATGCGGACTACTTTAAAACCGGTGATGCTTTGGTGCGTCCACAATTTTCTTCAGCAACACAAGCTATTTCAGTTGGCTTATTCAGTATGCTTCGCCCTGGCGATACCCTTTATTATTTAACGGGAATGCCATATGATACTATTCAAGAAGTTATTGGCTTAGCAGGAGACAAGCCTGGCAATATGAAAGAATGGGGCATTAACTTTAAGCACACTGACTTATTAGACAACGGTGAAGTTGATTATGAACAAGCTAAAAAAGACTTGCAAGATAAGTCTATTAAGGTCGTAACCATCCAGCGCTCACTAGGATATGCTGTCCGCGCCAGTTTTACTATGGAAAAGATTAAAAAGATGCTTAAGTTCATCAAGGAAGTTCGTCCTGATGTGAAGATCTTCGTTGATAACTGCTATGGCGAATTTTCTGAAACTGAAGAGCCAACTTTTTATGGTGCAGATATGCTAGCTGGCTCACTTTTCAAAAATGCTGGTGCTGGAATTGTTAAAGGCGGCGCATTCTTAGCTGGTAAAAAAGAATTAATTGAAGGTGCTGGCTCTCGCCTTAACGTACCGGGTGCTGGTAAAGGCGAAGGTGCAACATGGGGATATTTACGTGATATTTACCAAGGATTCTTCATGGCACCTCACACTACCGGAGAAGCAATCAAGGGCATGATTTTTACAGCAGCTTTGTGTGAAGAAATGGGCATGAAAGTTGCGCCTAAATGGGATGATCCAAGAACTGATATCGTTCAAACTGTAACTTTCGGTAAGCCTGATCCAATGGTTAAATTCTGTGCTGCAATTCAGCACTATTCTCCAATGAACTCATTCGTTGACCCAATTCCATACCACCAAGATGGCTACGAAGATGATGTTGTCATGGCTTCAGGTAGTTTTACTGAAGGTTCAACAATTGAGCTTTCTTCTGACGGTCCATTGCGTGATCCATACCGTCTTTATATTCAAGGTGGCCTTTCTTATGCACACGACAAGATTGCCATTACCCACGCTGTAGAAGAAACTTTTTATAAGAAATAAACAGAATTAGTCAAAAAACAAAGGACACGGCATTTTCACTGTGTCCTTATTTTTATTCATTAATTGTAATTACTTTCTTATTTACCTCGATCTTATTCTCTTTTACTAATTCTTTGAGCTTACGGCTAAAAGTCTCCGGGGTAATTCCTAGATAGCTTGCTAAATCTTTCTTTTTTAATTCGAGCTTGACTTGATTGCTGCCCTGCTTTTTAGATAGGTCATCTAGATATGCTAGTATCCTTTGCTTAGCATCCATTGAATTACGACGGACTGTATTTTGCTCGGCTGTTACTAGTTTTTGACCAAAATCATTCAGTAAGCTCAAGGCTAAATCTGGCGTTTGTCTAATCAAATTTTGAAAATCACGTCTAGTCATCGAACATACCCAGGTGTCAGTAGTTGCTTGGACAAAATTTTCGCGAGAATTACTGGAAAATAAGTGTTCTTGGCCTTCTGAATCACCAGTAGTTAAAGTACCTAGAATCGTCTCTTTCCCATCTTCATTCAAGCTATAGACTTTGGCATTTCCCTTATCCATGACTAGCATCCCATCTTTTCCATCCATTGGCTGGCGAATCAAGCTGCCTTTAGGGAAATATTCTTGGTGCGCTGATATCGGGACTAGTTTTTTTCTCAAAGATTCTGGCAAGTCCTTAAAAAGAGCCGCCTTACTTAAACAGGCAAGTGGCGAATGTTTTGGCATTTTTATTCTTCTTTCTTGATTTAAATCAATTTTATTATACTACATCCGCCTATAATTAAAGATATAAACGTTAAAAAATTATTCTTCAGTTTATCGATTTCGATAAAGCTAAAGCGTGACTTAAAAGAAAGGATCTTAACTATGACTAAATACATTGCTCACATCAAGCCACTTAACTCTGAAAAAATCGGCTGCAAGCCTCATGGAACCGCTGAATTTACTGAAAATGGTGACACGCTCCACATCAAAGTTGAAATGTTTGATACTCCAAAAAATATCGAACACTGGGAACACTTCCATGGTTTTGCGGACGGTAAAACTGCTCAAGCTGCAACTATGGCCCAAGATGTTAACCACGATGGCTTTGTCGATTTACCAGAAACTGAACCAGTCTCAGGAACTACGATGGTACCCCTTGACGCCGATCCTGCCAAAATGAATATTCCTAACAACACTTATCCTGTTGCCGACAGCAAAGGATATTATGAATATGAAATCGACGTACCAATGGCAGAATTACAAGCTAACTTTAAAAAGGCATTTGGCTCTAGCGACTTACAATTAGATAAGCGCGTGGTATACGTTCATGGCGTCCCTAAAACCATGGAATTACCTGACAGTGTTAAAGGCTGCGTAATGGATTACGATGCTCACACCACATTACCAATTGCCGCTGGCAATATCGAAAAGCAAAACTAGTTAAAATTGGATACGCAATTGCTTGCTGCTAAAAAATGATCCAACTAGGATCATTTTTTCTTTTCGTCAATGCGATATATAGTCTGAGAAAATTTATATAGATTGGTAACATCCTGTCCAATTCTGGGATAATCTTTTAACAAATCTAAGTTTTTAGATGTCAGTCCAACATATTTTTGAATAGTGATATCTGATATTTGCAATTCTTTTTGCCAATAATTAATCGACTCTTCACTTTTCAAATTTTGCCTTCATGTCAGCTTCATCAGCCCACTCGTCATCTTTAAAATCATCAAAACTACGTTCAATAAGGTCTCTATCATGCTTGATATCACTGGCTTTAAAATTCAAGATTATTTCATGTCTTTTAGAATCAATCTTGTATTCTACTAGCGAGCCCACTTTGCATGAAATCCGATAATTTGTTAGGGTGGATATAGTTACTATATTTTTACAAGCAATTTTAAGGAGTGATTTTTACAGAGACTCTTTTAAGGTCTCTTTTTATGAGTGAGCAAACAAATAATTTAAACGAAGTGAAACCAAAGAAGAATTATAAAAAAGCACCACTGATGCCAATTCATGTTCGAGTGTTAGTAGCTGTAATCCTAGGTCAAATTGCCTGCGGTTTTTCCTTGGGTATTTCTGGGACCGCCTTATCTAATGCGGCAAAGTACTTAAACATCAATGACCTTTGGACAGGTCTTATTGGAGCTGGTTCATTAATTGGACTTGCTGGCAGTATCGTAATTGGCAGAATTTCTGACAAGATTGGTCGTCGAAAATTACTCATGATCAATATGTACATCTTGGGTGTTTTTTCATTATTGCAATTGTTAACCGCCAATTTTGTCCTAATTTTTATCATCAGAGTCATTATTGGGCTGATGATTGCCGTCGACTACACAGTTGGTAATGCCTTGCTTACCGAGTGGCTGCCAGCTGGTGAAGATAGCAAGCGCCAGAGTCATTTATTGATTTATTGGACAATTGGTTTTATTGCATCATATTTAACTGGGACATTTGTCACAGGCTTTGGTTCTTATACTTGGCAAGTTATTTTAGCTACTGGTGCAATTCCTGCATTTATTGCCGCAATTTTCAGGTCAATTTTCCCATTACCTGCTTCTCCAAGCTGGCTCGCTAGCCGAGGTAAAGTTAAGAAAGCAAATAAAGTTATTAAAAAGCACATGGGACGCAAGTGGGGTCTTCCCAAACGTTTAAAAAAGGCGAAACCAGTTAAAGAAGTTACGTGGAAAATTCTCTTTTCTAAAAAATACTTGCGTCGCACTTTAGTTGGCGGATTATTCTATGCCTGCCAAGCCTTCGCTTTCTTTGGCATCAGTATTTTCTTGCCAATCTTACTTCAAGGTATGCATGTAACTGATCAAAAAGTATCCGGAATTATTTACAACGGCGGTATGTTTGTTGGAGTCATCCTTGGAATCTTAATTTTTAACAAGATCAGCCGTCGTGCATTTTTAATCTCCAACTTTTTACTTTCAGGCACATTAATCGGCATTTTAGCTTTCGCTAAAAACATCCCAACCAGCCTGCAGTTAACAATCTTTTGCTTATTCGCAATTATTCTATCATCAGGCTTAGTTTTAGATTACCCATATCCAACCGAATTATTCGATATTAAAGTTCGTGGAACTGGAGTTGGGACTTGTATTACAATCAGTCGAATTGGTGCTGCTGCGGGAACATTCTTACTGCCTGTTTTAACTAATCAGGGTGGTTCAAGTTTATCGATGCTTGTATGTGCAATTGTGCTGCTCGCAAGTTTTATCATCTGCCTACTTTGGGCACCTGAAACTTCACCCCAATTCAAACAAAATAATTGATTCGATTCTACTTTTTCTTAAAATTAAGTTTAGAAAGGATACGGTTGATTCCTATGATAAAAATGATAATTAGCCAAGAAGCAATCGACTTTCTTATAAATCGCGGTTATAACAAACATGAAATACTTTTGATTGTTGATGGCGGTGGTGGCGACTATTCAATTGAAGGTGGGTCATGTAATATCGGAATGGATTATTCATTGATCTCGCTTGATACGATGAAACACGATCCACGCTACTCTGTAAAAATTGAAAATAATGCTAATTTTGAAATTTATACTTCAGACTACGATTTAGCGTTTCTTGGTAATAACTTAATTCTTGATGTTCACGATACTACTTTACGTCTGCGTAACGATTCTGGTATCTTAACTGGAGCCGTTAAAATAGCAAAAGCGAGCTTTTTAGCAGAACGCGCTAAAGAAGGAATTACTGATCAAAAAAATTGTTAATAAATAACTTTTACTCTCAAATATAATTTTGAGAGTTTTTATTTGCTTTAAATATATCCTAAAAGCATGTTTCGCAATCTTTTTATTCTTAATATTCTTATATCCTACTATAAAAATAGTGCTATACACTTACCTATTCACCTCTCACCTAGTGATTTTTTCTAAAAAATGTTATATCATTAGAATCAATAATTTAGAAAAGGACATATTTGCTATATGATGCTAATTGTATTTTAGTCTCAAGGGACTAATCTACTTTCCCTTGAGAAAACCAACTTTAAATTCTATTTTCTTAAGGAGAAAAATAAAAAATTGAATAATACTGACGAAATCGAATTTTCACGTGTACGCAAACTTGTAGCCCGCTATGCCGTTTCACCAGAAGCTAAGGAACAAATTTTAGCTCAGCCACTTACAACTAACTTAGTTAAGGCAAATGCTTTATTAGATGAAACTGAAGAAATGGTCTGGATTTTAGAGCATGGTCTACACATTCCTTTTATTAATTCAGATGCTTTCACGCCAATCATAAATAAGGTAAACAAGGGATATATCTTAAATCCCGGAGAACTAGAACAAGCTGCAGACTTTATCAGAGTTAGCCGCTTATTAGTGCGCTTTTTTGATAAGCAAAGAAATAATACTCCAATTATTGCTAGCTATGGTGATACGTTAATTATTCTAGATAAATTAGAAGAAATAATTTATCTAGATATTGAACGTGGACAAGTTTCAGACCGGGCTGATAAGGAGCTGGCTAAACTACGCCAAAGAAATAACAAATTAAATACGACTATCAAAGAGACCTTACAGAAATACCTGCAGACAAAAAAATATCAATCAATGTTGCAAGATTTTCAGATTATTCAAAAAGATAATCATTATACTCTGCCTATTAAGGCAAGTTTTAAGCATACTTTTGGTGGGAATATTATTGATCAATCTAATAATGGATCCACCGTCTTCATTGAGCCAACTAAGATAATTCATCTTACTCAAGAAAAAAATGCAGTCGAAAATCAGATTTACTTGATTGAATCTCAAATTTTGGGAAATTTAACAGCAAAAATCTATGATGAGCTAGATCATTTTAAAGCCAATCTTAATGTAATCGTTGATCTTGATTGTATCTTAGCCCGTGCAAAATATTCGCAGGCTATTGGTGGCAAACGACCAATTTTAAATGAGCAAAATGAGCTTCAATTGCACGCAATGAAGCATCCCTTATTAACTAATCCCGTTCCTCTATCTCTTAAATTAGATGCAACTAAACATGGCTTAATTATCACTGGGCCAAACGCAGGTGGTAAAACTGTTACACTTAAAACGGTTGGTTTGGCCACCTCAATGAGTGAATTTGGTCTCTTCTTACCTAGTACCGATACTTGTTCAATTCCACTCATGACAAAAATCTATACTTCAATTGGGGATCATCAAGACTTAGATAACTCACTTTCAACATTTTCTGCTGAAATGAAAAAGATGGCAGACATTGTTCAAAAAGCAACTAAAAATAGTCTAATTTTGTTAGATGAACTCGGTAGTGGAACTGATCCAAATGAAGGTGCAGCACTCGCTATTGCTCTTTTACAAACCCTCCAACTGAAAGGTTGCCTAGTCTTAGCAACCACCCACTATAGTGCCATAAAAGATTATTCAACTAAAAATCCTGCTTTTATTACAGCAGCAATGGATTTTGACTTAGAAACTCTACATCCCACATATAAACTACTTTTAAATCAAGTGGGAGCTAGTCGTGCTCTCTGGATTGCAGAAAAAAGTGGGATGCCAGAAGATGTACTGTCGGAAGCCAAAGATTTCTTAAATACTGGTGTCTTTCCTCTAAAGCAAGCTAATATTGAATTTAAAAACAAACAGAAAAAAGTTAAGTCTCTACCATCTTTTAAAAAAGGTGATCGAATCAAAGTGCCAAAATATCACCAAGAAGTTCTCTTCTACGAGAACTCTGACATAGCTAATCAGATTGTGATTTTCGTTAATAAGACTTTTGAAACTGTACCCTTAAAAGGAGCAAAATTAGTTCGAAAAGCTGAAGAACTTTATCCTAAAGGCTATAATCTCGATTTATTATTTATTCAAGATTGGCAAGAATATAAATTAAACAAGGATTTAGATCGCGGTTCTAAAAAGGCCTGGAAGAAGTTGAAAAAGTAGCCAAGTAATTATATTTACGGAAGCTATATAAAAAGCCCTCAAACTTAATTTAACGCCTCAATCTTGAGACTTTTTCTTTTATGGTTCATAATATTCCTAATTATTCGTTAAGGAGATAAATTATGACTCAAGAAGCACTCTTAATTATTGATTACACCAATGACTTTGTAGATGATCACGGCAGTCTAACTTGCGGAAAACCAGCTCAAGAAATAGAAGATGAGATCGTGAATTTGGCAGATAATTTCCTAAAAGAAAATAAATGGGTGATAATTCCAACCGATTTACATTTCCCGGGAAATAAATTCCATCCAGAAACCAAATTATTCCCACCACATAACTTGCCTAATACTTGGGGTCGCAAGTTATATGGAAAACTCCAGACTTGGTATGATAAAAATAAAGATAATGATCACGTCATCTTTATGGACAAGACTCGTTATTCTGCTTTTGCAGGTACTAACTTAGATATAATTTTACGCGAACGTAAAGTCGATACACTTCATTTAACTGGTGTCTGCACCGATATTTGTGTACTGCATACAGCAATGGATGCTTATAATCGCTGCTATAATTTGGTAATTCACAAGGACGGCGTTGCTAGTTTTGACAAAAATGGACATAACTGGGCGCTGAATCATTTTAAAACCTGTCTAGGTGCAACTATACTTTAGATATCAAAAAATAAGCCTACTAGCTTTATTTTGCTAACAGGCTTATTTATCTGCTTAGTTTAAGATCATTTTCTCATCTGAATATTTTTTAGGATCCATTAAATCCCACTGCTGCCATTTAACTTCTTGGCTGACAAAGCCTAATTTGCGATATAGGCTCTTAGCCTTCTCATTTTCTACAAATACATCTAGAGTAACTGGGCGCTCCAGATTAAGGAGTGCTTTTTTAGCAAGTGCAAAGCCGATTCCGTTGCCTTGAAAGTCGGGGTGCACATAAATGTACGTCAATTCGTGTGGATGAACTGCGACAAAACCAACAGTTTGTTCAATTACCTTCGCAACCCATATCGTGCAACTCCAAAAATCATCTTTATATATTGCTTTTTCTAAAGGCTTAAAGTATTTTTGCGCCCCACCTATTTCAAGCTCTTGTTTACGTGCAAGATCATGAATTTGACATACATCATCATAGTCGCAAGATAATCTTTAATATTAATTTTTAACATAAATTGCTCGCTTTCTATATTTGAATTGATTTTAGAAAGCTACTAAACGTAATCTCATTCTTATCTCCTTTTAATAATTTATTAAATTATTCTATCATATAAAAAATAAGCCTGTCGAGCTTTTGAGTTCAACAGACTTATTATATATTTAAATTATCCGTCTAATTCTACACCTTGCAGTTTTTTAATTGCATCATAAACTTGTCCGCGGCGATTTTGATCGACGGCTAAAACTAGTAAATCTCCAGCCGCAATCACGGTATCACCATGCGGAATAATATCTTGGCTGCCGCGATGAATCACCTTAATCAAAGTATCATCCGGCCATTTAATATCTTCAACTTTTTCGTCGACTAATTTACTACTTTCATACACCGGGATCGAAATCTGATCTTCTTCGCCGCACAAGCCCTTTTCACTAGGAGCAGGCTCCATAGCTGCAGCCAATGAATCATAAATTGGACGTCCACCAAGTAATTGATCGACTAATAGTGCGATAAAAGCGACCACTGCTAATGGCATCAAGTGAAGCAGCGATCCAACCATTTCGGTAATCAAAATAATTGCCGTAAAGGGTGCGCGAATAATTGCGGCAAAATAACCTGCCATCGAAAAGATAATCAAGTTAATGACTAACTTTTGTGGCAGTAACCCTAATTGCACCATGAATAAGCCATAAGTTGCGCCAATTAAAGCTCCCATTGTTAAGATTGGCAAGAAAATACCACTAGGCAGACCTGAGTCGTAAGAAACAATTGAAAAAGCAATTCTAATTACGTAAAAAACTGCTAGCATCCCCACCAAATTCCAGCTGCTATAAGCAATTGATTTTGGTAGCGACAAAATCAACCGATTGCCTGGTCCGGTAATTAAGGGTAAGTAATACATAATCGGGACCAAAATCACCAATGGAATTAATCCATGTAGCCAGCGTGGAATAAAAGTAATCTTGGCATAAACCTTTTTAAAATTAAATAATCCCCACTTATACAAATGACCAAGAAAACCTAAAATCAATCCTAAAACTATCAAATGCCAATATAGCGGTATTGGGAAAGAATTATTATATTCTAGTGCTAAAGCTGGTTTTTGACCAAATAAATTCGAAACAATAAAATTCGAAGCAATTGCCCCAACTAGTGCATTCATCCAAACGCGTGGTGAAAAGTTGTGAAAAATTTCTTCTAAGACAAACAATGCCCCACTCAGTGGTGCCCCAAAAGCTGCAGATAAACCACTTGCAGCTCCTGTAGCAAGTAAGACTCTGGAGTTGGTTTTTGTTTGCTTAAAACCTTGACCTACTCCTTGTCCAATTGTCGAACCTAATTGCAGCGATGGTCCTTCTGGTCCTAAGAAAAGGCCCGTACCAATTACCATAATACCGCCAATCAACTTCCGCCACAGAATTGGCCACCATTTTAAAGTTAGCTTTCCTTGCATCTGCAGTTTAACTTCTGGAATACCTGAACCGCCTACATGCGAATATTGCTTTACAAAATAGCCTGCAATTATCCCCGTTAAAGCTAGGCCAATTACAATTGCAATAAACCAGATCGGATTTTGGTGAGATTTTTTAAATAAATCTAGCCAAAAGGCTTCCATTTTGCCAATTCCAAACCTAAAAAAGCCAACTACTACACCTGCAATTATTCCCACGCATAATGCTTGCAGCATTAACTTGAGATTGCTTTTTTCCTCGTATCTCATACTTTCCCACTTTCTTATCGATATAAGTACTATTCTAACGCAAAAAGCCACTACTTTCGTAGTGACTTTATAGTTTCACGTGTAACAATTTTATTTTTCTTCGTACCATTCAGTATGAAAAGTACCTGGACGGTCGTTTCTTTGGTAAGTATGAGCACCAAAGTAATCACGTTGACCTTGAATAATATTTTGAGGTAAACGTGGGTTGAAAATAGATTCCAAGTAATTCAAAGCAGCACTCAAAGTTGGAGTTGGTACACCAGCTTCAGCAGCAACTTGGACGATTTCTTTCAAAGCATCCATATTTGCGTTCATTACCTTAACAAAAAATGGTGCCTTAAATAAGTTCTTCAAATCAGGATCAGAATTGTAGGCAAACTTAATATCATGAAGCATTTGAGAGCGAATGATACAGCCAGCTTCCCAGTTTTGAGCAATAGTTGCGTAGTGAAGCTTCCAATTATATGCATTAGCAGCCATAGTCATTTGTTCAAATCCTTGAGCATATGAAACAGCCATTGCTAAGTATAATGCCTTACCTAATTTATCAACCAAATCACTTGGAGCTTTAGCTGGATCCATCTTTGGAGTTGCGCCATCTCTAAACGTAGCCTTTGACATAAAACGAGCAAGAACAGCTTCGGCAATTACAGTAATTGGTGCACCCAACTTGATGGCGTCTTCTAACATCCAATTCCCAGTACCTTTATATGAAGCTTCATTCAAAATATGGTCAATGATATGATCATTAGTTAAATCGTCTTTTTGCTTAAGAACTTTAGAAGTAATTTCAATTAAGTAAGCTTGAAGTGCTCCTTGGTCCCAGTTAGCAAAAATTTCACTCATTTCATCATTTGAGTAATTTCCAGCAGTACACAAGACGTCATAAACTTCTGCAATGATTTGCATAATGCCGTATTCAATACCATTGTGGACCATCTTGACGTAGTGACCACTACCTTCTGGCCCGATATAACCAACACATGGTTGACCAGTTGGAGTCTTTGCAGCGATAGCTTCCAAAATAGGCGCAACTTCTTCATATGCTTTTTCATCACCACCTGGCATTAAAGCAGGTCCATTTAAAGCGCCCTCTTCACCACCAGATACTCCCATACCAAAGAAGTGAATACCATGTTTTGCCATTTCATGTGCACGACGGTTAGTATCGTGGAAGTTTGAATTTCCTCCATCAATTAAGATGTCGCCCTTATCAAGTAATGGAAGTAACTTTTGTAAAGTCTCATCAACTGGCTTACCAGCCATAATTTGAATCAAAATCTTACGAGGTTTTTCCAAGGAATTTACGAATTCTTCCCAAGTATAAGTTGGCTTTAAATTTTTATCTTCGTATTTAGCTAAGGCATCAACTTCTGGTTTATCAATAGAAAATCCAGATACAGAGAAGCCATGATTTTTAACATTTAATGCAAGGTTTTTACCCATAACTGAAAGGCCAATAACCCCAAATTGTTGCATAAATAGTGCCTCCATTTAATTATTTTATTCATTCAACTACTAGTATACTTTTTTTACTAACTTTTCGCACAGCTTTGCTTACTTTTAATAAAAAAAGAAATGTTTCTCGTCAACTCGGAAACATTTCTCTCACAGGCGTATCTATTCTTCTATAGTATGACTAAATTAATGTCTTGATGCACCAGAAGAAGTATCAGTTTCTACAACTTCTTCCGCACTTGAATCTTCATGTTGTGAAGCCCCACTTGCGGCATCTGCTTCAACACCATATTTTTCTGCAAAGTAGCTAAATGGCTTCAAAGCCTCAGCTTGGTATTTTTCAACAAAGGCTGGATCATCTAATTGGTTCAATTCAGTTGAGTATGGCATTTCGTGGGTGTACTTGATATCGATAAGCATTGGGCCATCCATCTTCTTGAATTCCTTAACTGCTTCTTCGAATTCTCTCTTAGTACGTACTACAACACCCTTGACATTCATACCTTCAGCAACTTTTGCCCAGTTGTTATCAGGGATAATAACACCTGACAATGGTTGGTGAGATTCATCTTCTTGTTCTGCTTGGATATAACCTAAAGTTTCATTAGTAAATACCACATTCAAAACATGCATATTGTAGCGAGCCATAGTCAACAATTCTTGGCTCATCATAGCAAAGCCACCATCACCAGCTAAGTTCCAAACTTCACGGTCTGGATATACAGTTGCTGCAGAAAGAGCTGCAGGAGCACCATAGCCCATAGTTGCGTGAAGACCGGAAGTAGTCCACTTTTGATCATCGTGTAAGTTAAGCAAACGACATTGATCTACGTTAACGTTACCTACATCAATGGCAAAGATTGCGTCATCATCAGCTTCTTTGTTAATTACATCAAAGATTGGTTCTGGACGAACTGGCATTTCATCAGAATCTCTAAAGCTTGAGTGCCATGCATCCCAATTTTCACGATCTGCTAAAGCAGCCTTATAAAGTGGAGTTTCTGACTTTTCTTCCCCTGCATCAATTAATGCACGTAAACTCTTCTTAGAATCAGCAAGCATTGATACATCAACTGAGTGACGCTTACCAAACTTACCTTCATCCACATCAATTTGAATAACTTTAGCATCCTTAGTGAACCATAATGATGAAAATGGTGAGTTATTACCAACCCAAACAACTAAGTCTGCGTAACCTTGAATTTCATTAGCTGCCTTTGGCCCAATACGACCAATAGTACCCATGTATGCTGGGAATGCATCTTCTACAACACCTTTACCTAAGTAAGATGAAAGAAGTGGCATCTTGTATTTATCAGAAAATTCCTTTAATTCTTCGCCAGCATCCTTAGCACCGTTACCAAAGTAAACAACAGGATTCTTAGCTTCGTTAATTAACTTAATAGCTTCTTCAACAGAAGTCTTAGTTGGTGCTGGGTAGTTAGCTTCTGGATGTGCATCCTTGTTAACACGGAAGTTATCTTCAATCTTTTGCCAGCCATAGTCCTTAGGAATAATTAAAACTGCAGGACCTTTTCTTGCATAAGCTTGACGAATTGCTTCATCAGTTAAAACTGGGATCAAATCTGCAGTCTTAGCTGAAGCACACCAAACACTAGCATCTAAGAACCACTTATCTTCATCAAATGCTTGGAAGAAATCAATATCTTGACGACTAGTAGGAACGTTAGCAACGATTGCTACCATTGGAGTCTTATCGTATTTTGCATCATATAAACCGTTGAATAAGTGAGCAGCACCAGGACCTGCTGAACCAAAACATACACCCACTTTACCAGTTAATTTATATTCAGCTGAAGCAGCCAATGCGCCAGCTTCTTCGTGACGAACTTCAATGAACTTCATCTTATCTCTAAAGTCGTAAATAGCGTTCATACTTGAATCGAATGAACCACCTGGGAAACCATAAATGTGGTCAATACCCCAATCATATAGAACTTTTAGCATTGCATCTGAGCCATTAATTTTTGCCATAATATATACGCATCTCCTTAAATTCTATTTCTGTACATTTAAATTAAACCACACTTGTGCAATCTTTGAAAGTGTTTTCATTACCTACTATATAAGGGACACCGCAATTATCAAAATAATTATTTCACAAAGTTATTTAAAATCACACTATAAGTTCTCTCCTATGCGGTTTTTTTGTGTGATTAATTGATCATAATTTGTTTTTAGCCCTAAATTTTGTAACATTTTTGTAATATTTGAGGCAAAAAAAGAAACACTTGTCATTTGACAGTGCTCTTTCTTCAGAAATTAGTTATTTATTTTTTCCATAGCCCGGTAATTTAGCAATCTTACCCTGTTGGATGTAAGCTGTTAAGATCGCCAGATCTGCTGGATTAACCCCAGAGATTCTTTCAGCTTGGGCAATTGATTCAGGACGAATCTTTTCAAATTTTTGACGTGCCTCGGTTGCTAGACTAGAAATTGCATTATAGTCAATCCCCTCTGGAATCTTTTTAGATTCTAAGCGGTGCAAACGATCCACCATAACCTTTTCTTTTTTGATATAGCCTTCATATTTAAGTGCAATTTCGACTTGTTCTTTAACATAGCGATCACTAGCTAATGGATGACCGACCAATTTTTCAATAGCATCAAAAGTTACTCGCGGTCTCTTCAAAAAATCAGCCCCACTAACGCCTGCATTTAAACGATCCTGCTTAATTGAAGCTAGATATTCTTGGACTTCATCCGTTGGGTGAATTTTGACTTGCTTGATTGCTTGCATGGCGTCTTCAATTGCTTGCTTTTTATCTTCAAATTCTTGGTAACGCTCCTCAGAAATTAGCCCCAACTTGTGACCTTTTTCAGTCAAACGTAAATCCGCATTATCATGCCGCAAAAGCAGACGATATTCCGCACGGCTAGTTAACAAGCGATAAGGTTCATTAGTACCCTTAGTTACCAAATCATCAATTAAAACCCCAATATAAGCTTCATCTCGCTGTAAAGTAAAGCCAGGCTTATTTTGAGCACGCAATGCCGCATTAATTCCGGCAATTAATCCTTGGCCACCAGCTTCCTCATAACCCGATGTTCCGTTCATCTGGCCTGCTGTAAATAAGTTTTTAATGTTCTTCGTTTCCAAGGTATGCTTAAGCTGCCATGGTTCAATGACATCATATTCAATCGCATAACCTGGACGCATTAATTCAGCTTTTTCAAGACCAGCTACCGAGTGCACCATTTTTAGTTGCACTTCTTCAGGCATCGAAGTTGAAAAATCGCCCACATAAACTTCCTTAGTATGGCGTCCTTCAGGCTCTAAGAAAATTTGGTGACGGTCTTTATCCGCAAATCTGACAACCTTATCTTCAATTGAAGGACAATAACGTGGCCCTACCCCTTTAATTATTCCCGAAAACATTGGAGCACGATCAAGATTTTCACGAATAATTTCGTGAGTCTTGGGATTAGTGTAGGTCATATAACATGACATCTGATCTTCGGGCTTAATATAGCTGGCATCACTTGTCGTATAAGAAAAGTGGCGAGGCTCGCTATCTCCAGGTTCTTCTTCAGTTTTTGAATAATCAACAGTGTTACCATCAACGCGAGGAGGAGTTCCTGTCTTAAAGCGACGTAATTTAAAACCAAGCTTTTCTAAGTTTTCAGGCAACTTAATAGAAGGCAGGGAATTATTTGGACCAGAAGAATAAGTCAATTCTCCAATAATTATCTTGCCGCGAGCTGCAGTTCCTGTAGTTAAAACAACACTTTTAGCTAAATAACGCGCACCAGTATTGGTGATGAGCCCTTTACATACGCCATCTTCAACAATTAATTCGTCAGCTACCCCTTGGCGCAAAGTCAAATTAGGAGTATTTTCAATCGTATCTTTCATGTGTTCATGGTATTGCCACTTATCTGCTTGTGCACGTAAAGCGCGGACAGCTGGTCCTTTTCCCGTATTAAGCATCCGCATTTGCACATAAGTTGCATCAATATTTTTACCCATTTGACCACCAAGTGCGTCGATTTCCCGCACAACTATTCCTTTGGCAGGACCTCCGACTGATGGATTACATGGCATAAATGCGACCATATCCAAGTTAATTGTTAAAAGTAGCGTTTTTTCTCCCATATGAGCAGCAGCTAAAGCGGCTTCACAGCCAGCATGACCTGCTCCAACAACAATTACATCATATTCACTAGATTCATACGTTTTCATACTTATCCTACTTTCCAAGACAGAATTGGCTAAATAATTGTGTAATTAATTCATCCGGGGCGCTTTCACCTGTAATTTCGCCCAAATCATTCCAAGCATTTGTTAGATCAATTTGAACCAAATCAAGAGGCATATCGTTATCAACGCCTTCAATAACTTCCGTTAGTGATTGCTTAGCTTTAATTAACAAACTAGCTTGACGCTGATTAGTAACTAAAACTTGATCAGCTGAATTTTCAATTCCTTTAAAAAATAGCTGCTCGATTGCTTTTTCTAATTGATCCATATTTTCTTTTTGCAAAATAGAAGTAACAACTATCGGACTATCTGTCATTTCTTTAATTTGCTTTGGACTGATCTTTTGGCCCAAATCGCTTTTATTCAAAACAATAATGCGCTTTTTGTCTTTGGTAAAGTCTAGCAAATTACGGTCTTCATCAGAAAGTTCGCGACTTGAATCAAGCAATAATAGGACCAAATCAGCTTGCTTAACCGCCTTTTTTGAACGCTCTACCCCAATCTTTTCAACTTTATCATCAGTTGCGTGAATACCAGCAGTATCAATCAATTTTAACGCTGCTCCTTTAACTGACACATATTCTTCTAACGTATCACGAGTCGTGCCAGCCACATCAGTCACAATTGCTTTATCATCTTGAGTTAGGTAATTAAGCAATGAAGACTTTCCCACATTAGGTTTACCGACGATTGCTGTTGCTAAGCCTGAGCGAATAATTTTTCCTTCTTGAGCAGTAGCCAATAAGTCATCGATTTTTTTAGAAACAGAAATAGCTTTTTGTTTCATCTGTTGGCCAGTCATATCGTCCATATCATATTCAGGATAGTCAATATTAACCTCTTCTTGCGCCATCGTATCCAGTAGCTGCCCACGTAAAGATTTAATCTTAGTCATTAAACCTCCTTCCAGTTGGTTCATGGCAACTTGTCGAGCGCGATCTGTTTTTGCGCGCACCATATCCATAACAGATTCAGCTTGCGTTAAATCGATTCGTCCATTCATAAATGCACGTTTAGTAAATTCACCTGCATCAGCCATTCTCGCACCATTTGCCAAAAGAAGTTGCAAGATGTCATTGGTAACTACGATTCCGCCATGACAGGAAATTTCTACTACATCTTCACGGGTAAATGTTTTAGGTGCAAGCATCACTGTAGCCATACATTCATCAATTACTTTGTTTGTTTTCGGATCAACGACATGGCCGTAATGAATTGTATGACTCGGTACTTTAGTTAAGTTAGCACCTTTAAAAACCTTATTAGCAATTTTGACAGCATCTTCACCAGAAAGGCGGACAATTGAAATTCCTCCCTCACCTAGCGGGGTCGAAATTGCTGCAATTGTATCAAATTGTGTTAAAACTTGTGCCATTTTTTCTCCCTATCTAAAAATTTCAATAAAAAAAGTGCCCACTCCACCATTGAAACATGATGGACAAAGCACTTTGACTACTTTATCTATATGATTTAGATAATTATTTACTTTTTCTTACGGCCTAACTTCTTGTAGGTCTTACGTAAACGACGTTCACGCTCACGTTCAGCTTCTTTTTGTTGCTCCATTTCACGTTGATACTTGAATGGATTTTGCAAAATGAAGGTCTGAACTACTTGGAAAAGGTTGGAAATAACCCAGTAAACTGAAATTGCGGATTGGATTCCAATTGCGGATACCCCAATAATCACAGGCATCACATAGGTCATCGACTTCGTCATACCATTTTGGGATGATTGTGGTTGCGACATTTGACTAATATATGAAGCCATAAATGTAAATACCGCAGCTAAAATTGGCATGATGTAATAAGGATCGGGACGACCCAAGTCCATCCATAAGAATTTACCATTCATCAATTCCGGAGTCCGGTAAATTGCTTGATACAGTCCCCACATAATAGGTAACTGAATTAATAATGGTAAACATCCCACATATGGATTTACCCCAGCTTCTTTATAAAGCTTGCTTGTTTCAGCTTGCAATTTTTGGCGAGTCTCTACATCTTTACCAGAATATTTCTTACGTAAAGCATCCATCTGAGGCTGAAGCTTTTGCTGCTTGGCCATGCTCTTAATAGACATTGCTTGCAGTGGGAATAAGATAATTCTAATAATGACAGTAAAGATAACAATTGCCCAACCATAGGAATTATGAACCCAACTTGCAATCCATAAAATGAATTGTGACAAGTAATAAAGTACATATCGATCCCACCAACTGCCGCTGGTATGAGAAATCGGCTGAATATTACCTGAAGTTGGGGCCGCACACCCACTAACAGTGAGCACAAGAGCAACAATTCCTAATACTAGTACAAGCCTTTTTAAATTTTTCTTCGTTAAAAGGTCTTTCACTCTACTGTTCCTCGGTTTCCGTAGTAGTCAGAATATGTGAAAGCTTCATTATATGTTCGAGATTCTTTCTAGTTCTCACCATATTAAAATCTCGAGCATATGGCCTAGCAATCACTAAAAAATCTAAATCAGGTTTGATATTTGGTTTAAATTCAGTGAGTGTAGCTCGAATATATCTTTTTAGCCTATTTCTTGCTACAGCTGTGTGACCAACTTTCTTTCCAACAGAAATACCTACACGAAAATGCTTCTGTCCCTGTTTAGGTAAAACGTAAAGGACAAAGGCACGATTCGCCATAGATTGGCCGTGTTCAAATACAGTCTGAAAATCTTTTTCGGATTTTACTCGGTAGGATTTTTTCAAAACTTTTCATCCTAACTTAGATTAAAAAAACCACTGAGTTCAGTGGCTTAAGCAGATAAGACTTTTCTACCCTTTTTACGGCGTCTTGCTAAAACCTTGCGGCCGTTTGCAGTAGCCATACGCTTCATAAAACCATGAACGCGTGAACGGTGACGCTTCTTAGGTTGGTAAGTTCTCTTAGTGGACATTAATATGCACCTCCGTTTTTAGTACTTTAAGCACAATTTCTAAATTAGGATAGCATATTTATCGCAAAAAACCAAGGTTTTCAGAGAAAAAATCCTTAATCAAGACTTGATTTTTTAAAACTTTTGGTGTGGAAAAATTTTAATCCATTTTTTATAAAAAAATTATACACAGGGTAATACGCAGAGTTTTGCACAATTAACATGGTGTGAAAAACATAATTCACAGGTTGTGGAAATCTTTTTGAAAATCCCACTTCAAGCTTTGTAAAACAAGAGAAAGTTATGCACAGATATCTTGTGGATAATGATAAAAATTATAATATTTTTTGTTCTTCTGTGGAAATTGCAAATATTTTATCCACATCCCTGTGGACTTGTTATTTACTGTTATTCACCTGTGGAAAACCATTCAAAAAAATGCTAGAATTTATTTTGTTTTAAAACGTATACCATCCAATTGGAGGAACTATTTTTGTTCGATTTAGACAAATTTTGGCAATTTTTTAACTCTGAAATGAAAAAACGTTACAGTGAAGTTGCCTATAACGCTTGGTTTAAAAATACTAAACCCTTATCTTTTGATAAAAATACTAAACAAATGGTAATTGCAGTTGAATCTCCGGTTTCTAAGGGCTATTGGGAAAAAAATCTCGCTTCTCAACTAGTTCAAGAAGCATATGCTTATGCCGACATGGAGATCTCACCGGTTTTCACTATTGCAGGAGAAGAAGGCCCCGAACACTTTGTAACTCCCCAGCCACGTGAACAGACTCAACCAGTTCATGAAGAAACCCCTGATGAATTTACGAAAGATTTACAATTAAACAGTAAATATACTTTTGATACTTTCGTCCAAGGTGAAGGAAACAAGCTCGCTGCTGGTGCTGCTTTAGCTGTTGCAGATAATCCAGGTAGTTTTTACAACCCATTGTTTATTTTTGGTGGTGTTGGATTAGGTAAAACACACCTGATGCAAGCAATCGGCCATCAAATGCTTTCTGAAAAGCCAAATGCTAAAGTAGTTTACATTCAAAGTGAAACTTTCGTTAACGATTTTATTAATTCCATCAAAAATAAGACCCAAGATGAATTTAGAGAAAAATATCGGACTTGTGATCTTTTATTAGTAGATGATATTCAGTTTTTTGCTAAAAAAGAGGGGATCCAGGAAGAATTTTTCCACACTTTTGAAACCCTTTATAACGATCAAAAGCAAATCGTTATGACTAGTGATCGTTTGCCAAATGAAATCCCTGCTTTATCGGAAAGATTGGTGTCTCGTTTTACCTGGGGCTTACAAGTTGAAATTACGCCTCCAGATCTTGAAACAAGAATCGCAATTTTACGTAAAAAAGCAGAAGCTGATGGACTTTCAATTGATGACAATACTTTAGACTATATTGCATCCCAAGTTGACACTAATATACGAGAATTAGAGGGTGCTTTAGTTAAGGTTCAGGCTCATGCAACAATTGAAAAAGAAGACATTAACGTTGATCTTGCAAAAGAAGCCCTTACTGACTTAAAACTGGTTCAAAAAAATCGAGGCCTACAAATATCTAAAATTCAAGAGGTGGTTGCTAACTACTTCCAAACCTCGACAGCTGAACTAAAGGGCAAAAAGCGCGTTAAACAAATTGTCGTTCCACGTCAAATTGCTATGTATTTATCGCGTGAGTTAACAGATTCAAGTCTACCTAAAATAGGTCAAGAATTTGGCGGTAAAGATCATACAACAGTCATGCATGCAGTTGAAAAAATCGATCGTTCCCTAAAAACTGACTCAGATATCAAAGCAGCTGTGTATGATTTAAAGGCAATGTTAGATCATTAGGAAAGTTAATAACATGTGGATAACTTTTGAATTTATTCACATGTTTTGTACAAGTACTTTTCTTTCATATCAGTGGATTATTTGACTTTTCAACATAATCCACCGTACCTACTACTACTTCTAAGTATTTAAATATATAATTAAATAAAAAAAGAGTACTTAAAAAATTAAACGGAGGTAAACAATGCAGTTTACAATAAATAGAAATTTGTTCCTCGATAATTTGAATAATGTTATGCGTGCGATTTCTTCACGTGCTACTATTCCAATTCTTAGCGGAATCAAACTAGATCTTTCTGAAAATGAATTAATTTTAACTGGTAGTGATACTGATATCTCTATTGAAATTAAAATCCCAGTTAACGATGACTTAAGAGTTGAATCAACTGGCTCTATTGTTTTACCTGCACGTTTCTTCAGTGAAATTATTAAGAAGTTACCAGGTAAGGATTTCTCTTTTGAAGTAAAAGAAAGTTTTCAAACAAAGATTACATCTGAAAATACAGAATTTATGATTAATGGGTTAGATGCCAATAACTACCCACGTTTACCAGAAATTCCAACTGATGTAGCATTTAAACTTTCGGGTAAGACTTTTAGAGAGGTAATTAATGAAACTGTATTTGCAGTTGCTAACCAAGAAAGTCGTCCAACTTTAAATGGGGTTAACTTTAATTTCAGTAAGAATGCGATTAAGGCAGTTGCTACTGACAGTCACCGCTTATCTCAAAGAACAATTACTGTAGAAAACGGACCTGAAGTTAAATCTAATCTTGTAATTCCTGGTAATAGCTTAGTTGAATTTTCAAGAATTATTGGGGAAAAGGATCCTGAAATTACTGTTAATCCAGGTGATAATCAAGTACTTTTTAACATTGGCAATATTGCTTTTTATTCACGTTTATTAGAAGGGTCATATCCTGATACTGATCGTTTAATTCCAACAAGTTCTACAACTGAAGTTGAATTTGATTTGTCAACTTTGTCACGTTCACTTGATCGTGCTAGTTTACTTACTCACGAAAGTAGAAATAACGTCGTTAAGTTAAACTTAGATACTGATAAACAAAGTGTAATTTTAAGAGGACAATCTGCAGAAATCGGAAACGTGGAAGAAGAAATTCCATTTAAGAATCTAGCTGGTGAAAGCTTGGAAATTGCTTTTAACCCAGATTATTTGAGAGATGCATTGAGAGCCTCAATTACAGATTCAATTGTTATGAAGTTTACTCAACCCCTTCGTCCATTTACTGTTACTCCAGCTAAAGATGATGTGGACTTTACGCAATTGATTACCCCAGTTCGAACATTTTAAAAAAACTTCGAGTACTTTTTATTAGTGCATTAAGCTGAAAAGGCAAATTTTGCCATTTTCAGCTTTTTTTTGCCATTTGAGTATAGGTATATTAGTTCAACATAAATTAAGTCAAAAGCCCTGATAAGGCGAATGTGAATTGTTTTTAACCGTAAAAAACGGTATAATAACAAGGTATAACTAGGTAAATGGGGTGAGTAGTATTAAAAATTTCACAATTAAGGGTGAATTTATTACTTTGGCTCAATTTTTGAAAGAAGAAAGTATTATTTCTTCTGGCGGACAAGCCAAGTGGTATTTAAAAGACAACCCAGTTAAATTGAATGGAGTCTTGGAAGATCGTCGAGGCAAAAAGCTTCATCCAGGCGATGTGGTTGAAGTTGAAGGTACGAGTTATCAATTTAGTGCGCAATAATCATGTATCTTGAAAATTTGACTTTGAAAGATTTTCGCAATTTTTCTAGTCTGCAGACTGATTTTGATCCGCAAATCAATATATTCTTGGGTCAAAACGCTCAAGGGAAAACAAACTTGCTAGAAGCAATTTATTTTTTGGCACTGACACGATCTCATCGAACTAACAGTGATAAAGAATTAATTCGTTTTGGTAGTAAATTTGCGGGTCTGCAAGGAAAAGTACATAAAAGCCAAGTAGAAGTAGAGCTTAAAGTACGCTTATCTACCAAAGGAAAAAAAGCCTGGGTTAATCGCTTGGAGCAAAAAAAGTTGTCAAAATATGTGGGGCAAATGAATGCAATTTTGTTTTCTCCGGAAGATCTGGCTCTAGTTAAAGGGGCTCCGGCTTTAAGGCGAAGGTTTATGGATCTCGAATTCGGGCAGATTAATGCGGAATATTTGTATTTTTCAAGCCAGTATCGCCAAGTCCTTCAGCAAAAAAATAATTATCTTAAGCAGCTTTCATTAGGCAAGGCGAAGGATAAGCTGTTCTTAGATGTGTTGTCAGACCAATTGGCTGGCATTGCGGCAGAAATTATTTATCGCAGACTCAATTTTGTGAAACTATTAAATGGTTATGCTCATAAGGCTCATAGCCAAATCAGTGCTAATCGTGAAGAACTCGAGATTGTATATCAACCTTCAATCAATGAAATTGAAGCTAATGATCAAGTAAATGACATATATACCAAGCTTTTAGAGAGTTTTCATAAAAATAAAGCCAACGAGATTCGCAAGGGCACTACTTTGACTGGGCCACATCGTGATGACCTAGTTTTTATGATTAATGGGAAAAATGCCCATGATTATGCATCTCAAGGTCAGCAACGCACGATTGCTTTAAGCATGAAATTAGCCGAAATCCAGTTAGTTCATCACCTTACAAATGAGTATCCCATTTTACTTTTAGATGATGTGATGAGCGAATTAGATCATGATCGCCAGAGCAGTCTGCTCAACTACATTCATGGAAAAACTCAAACTTTTATTACTACTACAGATTTAGAGGGAATTTCTTGGGAAATCGTGAAAGCCCCAAAAATTTACTACATCAAGTCAGGAATTATTACTAAAGAGGAGAATTAAATGGCCGAAGATAACAGTAAGCAAGACTTACAAAAAGCTAAAAAATTTGAAGAAAAAGCTGATGAATATAATGCCAGCCAAATTCAGGTTTTAGGGGGCCTAGAGGCCGTTAGAAAACGTCCTGGTATGTATATTGGGTCTACCAGTAGCCAGGGCTTGCACCACTTAGTATGGGAAATTATCGATAACAGTATCGATGAACGGTTAGCAGGTTTTGCGACTAAAATTGAAATTACTGTTAATGAAGATGGTAGTGTTACCGTACAAGATGATGGACGTGGTATCCCAGTTGATATTCAGAAAAAGACCGGCCGTCCAGCATTAGAAACTGTTTTTACAGTTTTGCACGCTGGAGGAAAATTTGGCGGTGGCGGATACAAGGTATCTGGTGGTTTACACGGTGTTGGTGCTTCAGTTGTAAATGCCTTATCCACTAAGCTTGATGTAACGGTTATGCGTGATGGCAAAAAGTATACAATTGCCTTTGACCATGGCCGTGTAGTGCAAGAAATGAAACAAGTGGGAACTGTGTCATTAAATGAGCACGGCACGATCGTTCATTTTTATCCAGATCCTGATATCTTTACTGAAACGACTACTTTTGATGACAAAGTCTTAAAAAACAGAATTAGAGAATTAGCCTTTTTGAATAAAGGGCTGAAGTTAACTTTTACTGATAAACGTAAAGAAAGTGCTGAAACTGATGTCTACCATTTTGAAGGTGGTATTAAAGAATACGTTTCTTTCTTAAATCGTGGTCAAGAAGTTCTTTTCGATGAACCAGTTTATGTAGAAGGCGAATACGACGGTATCAATGTTGAAGTTGCTTTGCAATATACGACTGGTTATAAGACTACTTTGATGACTTTTGCCAACAATATCCATACCTATGAAGGTGGGATGCACGAAGCTGGCTTTAAGACAGCGTTGACTCGTGTGGTTAATGATTACGCTCGTAAGGCTAAAATCTTCAAGGATAAAGACGATAATCTTTCTGGTGAAGATATTCGTGAAGGGATGACAGCAGTTGTTTCTGTAAAACACCCTAACCCTCAATTTGAAGGTCAGACTAAGACCAAGCTCGGCAATTCAGATGCACGTGCAGCTGTAGATAAGGCTTTTTCTGAAACTTTCAGTAAGTTCTTGATGGAAAATCCTCAAGTTGGTCGTAAGATCGTTGAAAAAGGTCAATTGGCAGCTCGTGCACGTGTGGCTGCTAAGCGTGCTCGTGAAGTTACTCGTAAAAAGTCTGGCTTAGAAATTGCTAACTTGCCAGGTAAATTGGCTGATAACACTAGTAACGATCCAAGTATCTCAGAATTATTCATCGTCGAAGGTAACTCTGCCGGCGGTTCTGCTAAGCAAGGGCGTTCACGTTTAACTCAAGCAATTTTGCCAATCAGAGGTAAGATTTTAAACGTTGAAAAAGCTTCGATGGATCGAATTTTGGCTAACCAAGAAATCAGATCACTGTTTACTGCATTAGGTACAGGATTTGGAGCAGACTTTGATGTTTCTAAAGCGCGCTATCATAAGCTAATTATTATGACGGATGCCGATGTCGATGGAGCTCACATTAGAACATTACTTTTGACGCTATTTTATAATTACATGCGTCCAATGATTGAAAAAGGATATGTTTATATTGCTCGTCCACCTCTGTATCAAGTGCGTCAAGGCAAGATTGAGAAATACCTTGATACTGACGAAGAATTGCATGATTACTTAGGTACGCTTCAACCAAGTCCTAAACCAGTTGTTCAACGTTATAAGGGATTAGGTGAAATGGATCCAGAACAGTTATGGGAAACTACAATGAATCCAGAAAATAGACGTTTAGACCGGGTAAGTCCTGAATATGCCAAAGATGCAGATGAAGTCTTTGAATTGCTCATGGGTAACGAAGTAGCTCCAAGACGTGACTTTATTGAAAAGAACGCCAAATACGTAGAGAACTTGGATGCATAGGAGAATTAAATGGATAACGATAATCAAATGCAAGATCGCAGAATACGTAACGTTGATCTGACTCATACGATGCGTAGTTCATTTTTGGACTATGCTATGTCAGTTATCGTAGCGCGTGCTTTGCCAGATGTTAGAGATGGTTTAAAGCCAGTACAGCGCCGTATTTTGTACGGAATGAATGAATTAGGTGTTACTCCTGATAAGCCATATAAAAAATCAGCCAGAATTGTTGGGGAAGTTATGGGTAAGTTCCACCCACATGGAGATTCATCAATTTATTTGGCAATGGCTCACATGGCTCAAGATTTCTCATATCGCTACATGTTAGTTGACGGACACGGAAACTTCGGTTCTGTTGACGGCGATGAACCAGCCGCAATGCGTTATACTGAGGCGCGTATGAGTAAAATTGCAGTTGAAATGCTTCGCGATATCAATAAAGAAACTATTGATTGGCAGCGTAACTACGATGACACTGAAAATGAACCTGTTGTTTTACCAGCCCGAATTCCTAACTTATTAGTCAACGGAGCTAGCGGTATCGCTGTTGGTATGACAACTAATATTCCGCCTCATAACTTGGCAGAAGTCATTAGTGGAATTCATATGTTGATGGACAATCCAGATGTGACCGTTAAGGACTTGATGAAAGTTATTCCTGGTCCTGACTTTCCAACTGGTGGTATTGTCATGGGACGCAGTGGAATTTATCGCGCTTATGAAAGTGGTAAAGGAAACATTGTTGTGCGTGCTAAGACCAACATTGAAACTGAAAAAAACGGTCGTGAACGTATCGTAGTCAGCGAAATTCCATATTTAGTTAACAAGGCTGAATTAGTTAAAAAGATTGCAGATTTAGCCCGCGAAAAAGTAATTGATGGTATTACTGGGGTTCGTGATGAATCTGACCAGACTGGTATGAGAATTACCATTGACATTCGCCGCGATGCTAGTGCAAGTGTCGTTTTGAATAATTTATTCAAAGAAACCCAAATGCAGGCTAACTTTGGAATCAATATGGTTGCTATTGTTAATGGCGCACCGCACTTTTTGACTTTAAAGCAAATGCTGCAATATTACTTGGACCACCAAGAAGATGTTATTACTCGCAGAACCAAGTTTGATTTAAGAAAAGCTGAAGCTCGTGCTCATATCTTGGAAGGTTTACGAATTGCCTTAGATCATATTGACGAAATCATCAAGATTATTCGTGGATCTAAGACAAGTGACATTGCTAAGGCACAATTAATTTCTCGCTTTGGCCTAGATGATCGTCAATCTCAAGCTATCTTGGATATGCGTTTAGTTCGTTTGACAGGTTTAGAGCGCGATAAGATCGAAGCTGAATATCAAGAATTGCAAGCAAAAATTGCTGATTACAGAGACATTTTGGCTAAGCCTGAACGTATTGATAAGATCATTTACGATGAATTGCTTGATATTCAAAAGCGTTTTGGTGATGACAGAAGAACTGAAATTGCAGCCGGTGAAGTGGTTTCTATCGAAGATGAAGACCTAATTGAAAAAGAAGATGTTCTTTTAACTTTAACTCACAACGGCTATATCAAGAGAATGCCAGCTAGTGAATTTAAAGTTCAAAACCGCGGTGGTCGTGGAATTAAAGGAATGGGAGTTCAAGATGATGACTTTATTAACCATCTGATCTTCTCAAGCACCCACGATTTCTTGCTCTTCTTTACTAACTTAGGAAAGGTCTACTCTAAGAAAGCTTATGAGATTCCTGAATTTGGTCGAAATGCTAAGGGATTGCCGATCATTAACTTATTGCAGTTAGATAAGGGTGAAAAGATCCAAGCTGTAATTAATGTTCCTGAAGGAGCAGATGATAATTACTTATTCTTTGTCACTCGGTTAGGAACTGTTAAGAGAACCCACGTTAGTGAATTTAACAACATTAGACGTAGTGGTTTGATTGCACTTACTTTGCGTGACGGGGATGAATTGAACAATGTTTTGACTACGAATGGTAAACAAAACATTTTAATTGGTACTCACTTAGGTTATGCAGTAACTTTCAATGAAAAAGACGTCCGTGCAATGGGCCGTACAGCTGCTGGTGTACGCGGAATCAACTTACGTGAAAATGATTACGTAGTTGGGTCTGATATCTTAGAACCTGATTCAGAAGTTTTGGTAATTTCTGAAAAAGGATACGGTAAGCGTACTAGTGCTAGTGAATATCCGGTTAAAGGACGTGGCGGAAAAGGTATTAAGACGGCCAACATCGGTGAAAAGAACGGTCCATTAGCTGGGGTAACTGTAGTTAATGGTGATGAAGACATCATGTTAATTACTAGTGCTGGCGTTATGATCAGATTTGATGTGAATGATGTTTCTCAAACTGGTCGTGCAACTTTAGGTGTTCGCTTAATTCGTGTTGATGATGGCGCCAAAGTTGCCAGTGTGACAGCGGTACCTTCTGATGAGCAAGAAAGCCAAGAGGCTTCTCAAGAAGATGCTAGTCAAAACAATAATTCAGAGAATTCTGATGAATAATCTAGAATAAAAATAAAATTACCAACTTTTCGTGTAATAAATAATGAGCAATTTGCTCAGGATCACGTGAAAAAAGTTTGGTAATTTTTTTGTTTCTGTGATAGAATCAAGGATTGTGAGTAATATTATTCATTACTCCTTGTTCTTGATTTTAAACAAGAACCATTTAGTCCATGAGGAGGTGCATTTATATGGCAAAAACTAAGTACGAAGTTACTTACATTATCAAGCCTGACATTGATGAAGACTCAAAGAAGGCTTTGATCGAAAGATTTGACAAGATTGTAACCGACAACGGTGCTCAAGATCTTGAATCTAAGGATTGGGGTAAGAGACGTTTCGCTTACGAAATGGATAAATACCGTGAAGGTACATACCACATCTTAACTTTCACTGCTGATAACGCAGATGCAGTTAACGAATTTGGTCGTCTTTCACGTATTGATAACCAAATCTTACGTTCAATGACTGTTAAGTTAGACAAGTAATTATTTTTTCGTGAATTAGGAAAGGAAGGACACTAGTATGATTAATAATGTTGTACTTGTTGGCCGTTTAACACGTGATCCTGATTTACGTACTACTGGGAGTGGAATCTCAGTTGCTACGTTTACTCTAGCTGTTGATCGTCAATATACTAATAGCCAAGGCGAGCGTGGCGCTGACTTTATCAGTTGTGTAATTTGGCGTAAAGCTGCAGAGAATTTTGCTAACTTTACTTCAAAGGGATCATTAGTTGGTATTCAAGGACGTCTTCAAACGAGAACGTACGATGATAAAGATGGTAAGCGTGTTTACGTTACTGAAGTAATTGTAGATAACTTCTCATTATTAGAATCACGTCGCGATCGTGAAAATCGTCAAAGTAATCCAGGATTTGCACCACAAGCTGGTAATAATGCTGGTGCACCAAGTACAGATAACTTTGGTGGCAATAGTGCTCCAAGCACTAACAACAATGCTCCTACAAAGCAACCACAAGATCCATTTGCAGATTCAGGTAATCCTATTGATATCTCAGATGATGATCTCCCATTTTAAATTTTAACTAGAAAGGATCTTTGAACATGGCTCAACAAAGAAGAGGTGGCCGTCGTCGTCGTAAGGTTGACTACATTGCTGCTAACCATATCGATTACATCGACTACAAAGATGTTGATTTGTTGAAACGTTTTATCTCTGAAAGAGGTAAGATTTTACCACGTCGTGTCACTGGCACTAGCGCAAAGAATCAACGTAAGTTGACTGTTGCAATCAAGAGAGCTCGCGTTATGGGCTTATTGCCATTCGTTGCAGAAGACTAAAAACAGATCAAAAAATAAAAAAAGAGTACCCCAGGGTACTCTTTTTTGTTAGCTATTGCGTTATTATAGTACTGCAAGCTAAAAAAGGGGATTGGACAATGATCATTAAGCAAAGTTTACCAGGCCAATATGATTTTCAGTATAAATGGTATGATATCTATAATTTAGATGATCATGATATTCGCATACTTAAATCCAAATTCCATCTAACTTCAGAGATTATTTCTTATATCAACGACCTTCATGAACGTCCTCACTTTGATCACGACTACATTACTAATAGTGACTTGTTCGTTTATGATGTGCCAATTTGGCCGACGGAAGATGCAGACCACTTTACTACATTACCAATTAAGTTTTTGATGGTTGGCGGCACACTTTTTACAGTGCATACCCCAGATACAACTTATATGATTGAAGATTTTAGGCAAAAAACAGATGAGACAATTCATAGTGAAAAAGAGTTAGTCTTTGCAATTCTTTTTTCGGTGACAAAATACTTCCAAAGAGCCTTAAGTCAGCTAAATAGTGAGCGGATTGTGCTCGATAGTCATTTAAGTGGCAGAATTAAAAACAAAGACCTGCAGGCCTTAGCTCAGGTAGAAAAAAGTTTGGTTTTCTTATCTAGTTCAATTAGGACCAACTTGATGATGCTTGATAGTGTTAAAAATAAGAAGTCTGGCCTTCATATGAACGCATCCGAAGAAGAAATGTGTGATGATATTATCATCGAAGTTCAGCAGTCATCGCAAATGGTAAAAATTTATAATGAAGTGACGGAAGAAATATCTAAGACTTCTAACAATATTTTGAACAATAACCTAAACAATACTATGCAGTTCTTAACTGTCTGGTCACTACTTTTGACGATTCCAACGATTGTGACAGGATTTTTTGGAATGAACGTTAAATTACCAATTTTAAATAGTACAATTGACTGGATTTTAATAACGATAGGGACAGTTTTAGTTATGTTAGTTTTGTTGTGGTATTTGAAAAAACATGACATGATGTAATAAAGCGAAAAGAGTGATTCAGAAGAAGGATTACTCTTTTTAAATTTAAAACATATCCACATGTGTATAACTCAGAAACATTGACTGGATTTTATTTTATCCACAAATCAGCTTTTACTAGGGTATAATATAAAGTAACGCAGTGTACACTATTTTCTAGATGTTAATGCGATCAGAGAGGATCTTTATGAAAGATTTTTTACGAAAATTAGAATTACCTGCATTCATTAAGGATTCAAGATTAACAGCTTCGCTAATTATTATTTTAGTGTTGTCGCTATTAGGAGCTATCATTGGTTTTTTGATTAGTCCTTTGTATGGCTTAGCGATGTTTTTGCTATTTATCTTGACTTGTGCTTTTGCAGTTTATGGGACCTATGTTTTAGCTGGCAATGCCAACAACTATGCCGCTAATTTGTCTTATCGCATCAAGCGTGGTGAACAAGAAGCCATGATTAAGATGCCGCTAGGTATTTTGCTATATGATAATGACCAACAGATTCAGTGGGTAAACCCATATTTACAGCTTTATTTAAAGGATAAAGACGCAATTGGATCGTCAATTAAGTCAGTTGATCCGCAACTTTATAAGTTTATCAATGAAGCTATTAACGATAAAACTTCTCAAAATCGAGTAATTACTTGGGGCAATCATAAATTTGAAATGGTAGTTCAAAATAATCTCGGAGTAGTTTATCTCTTTGATATTACCAAGTATGCAAATATCGAAGAAAAATATAAGCAACAACGTTTGGCAATTGCCTTAATTTTTATTGATAATTATGACGAATTAAGTCAGGCAATGAGTGATCAAGATTTAACGGATATGAGTTCTTATGTTCAAAAATCACTCAACGACTATGCTAAAGAATTTCATGCTTATTTGAAGCGAATTGACGAAGATCACTTTATCTTGTTGGCTCACGTTTCAGACTTAGATAAAATGGAAGATGATAAGTTTTCTATCTTAGATAAGATTAGAAAAGAGTCAAGTCGTCGTAACACGCCATTGACCTTATCAATCGGAATTGCTTTTGGATCTGAAAGCTTGAATGAAATCGCTGATCAGGCTCAATCTAATTTGGATTTGGCTTTAGGTCGAGGCGGTGATCAGGTGGTAGTTAAGCAGCCTGGTAAAGATGCCCGCTTTTATGGTGGTAAGTCTAACCCAATGGAAAAACGGACCCGTGTGCGTGCGAGAATGGTTTCTCAAGCTCTGGAAGAGTTATTCAAGGGTGTGGACCACGTTTTTGTTCAAGGACACAGGAACCCTGATTTAGATGCAGTCGGATCAGCCATCGGAATTGTAAAAATTGCTCAAGTTCATGGTGTTAAAGCAAATGTTGTATTAGATACTGAACATGTTAACTATGATGTTGGCCGATTAGTTGCTAAAATGAAAGCGGCAGGGATTGATCAAGATATCTTTATTAGTCCCGGGGATGCATTAGATGAGGCAACCGATGATTCATTATTAGTGTTAACAGATCACTCTAAGTATTCAATTACTTATGATCAGTTACTATATAACAGATTGAAAAATCGTTTAATTGTGATAGACCACCATAGACGTGGCGAAGAGTTTCCTGAAAATCCAATGCTGGTTTATATTGAACCGTATGCTTCATCAACTTGTGAGTTAGTAACAGAAATGATTGAATATCAGCCGCAAGGTGGTGAGGGAGTTTTAAGTCCGCTTGAAGCTTCTGCAATGCTAGCAGGTATCACAGTGGATTCCAAGGAATTCTCACTTCGAACTGGAACGAGAACTTTCGATGCAGCAAGTTACTTGCGCTCTATCGGAGCTGATTCAACTGTTGTGGCTGAGTTATTAAAAGAAAATATCGATAGTTATCTCCAGCGTAACCACCTGGTTTCAACTATTGAAATGATCAAGCCAGATATGGCACTTTTAATGGGTGAAGATGATAAAATCTATAATCCAGTAATTGTGGCTCAAGCAGCCGATACTGCTTTGTCACTTGAGCATGTCGATGCTAGTTTTGCAATTGCAAGACGTAGTAAGAACACTGTAGGCATTTCTGCTCGTTCAATGGGCGAAATTAACGTCCAAGTTATCATGGAAAAATTGGGCGGAGGTGGTCACCTCTCTAATGCGGCTACCCAACTTGAAGATGTGACAGTCGAGCAGGCAAAAGATGAATTGCTTAAGGCAATTGATGAATATTTAAAAGAAAATGAATAGGAGTAATTAGTTATGAAGGTTATTTTTACTCAAGACGTTAGAGGAAAAGGTAAAAGAGGAGAAGTTAAGAACGTTCCAGATGGTTACGCACAAAACTTTTTGATTAAAAAGGGTTTAGCTAAAGAAGCTACTAGTTCAAACTTGAATACTTTGAAGCGTCTTGAAAAGGCTGAAAAAGATGCTTATGAAGCAGAAAAAGCCCAAGCACAAGAAATTAAAAAGCAGCTTGAAGACGATAAGACTATTGTTAACTTTAAGTCAAAAGCTGGTACTGATTCACGTTTATTTGGATCAATTTCTGGTAAGAAAATTGTCGAAGGCTTGGAGCAACAATACGGCATTAAAATTGATAAGCGCAAATTATCATTGCCAGAACCAATCAAAGCCTTAGGATATACTAATGTCCCAGTTAAATTATTTAAGGGCGTTGAATCCACTGTTCGTGTTCATATTACGGAGCAAGATTAATAAAAAATGGATAATGTTGTTTCTCAACAAATTCCTCATGATAGTGAAGCAGAAAAAGCGGTCTTAGGTGCCGTTTTTTTAAACCCTGAAGCTATTATTGAGGCATCAGATATTTTAGAGCCAGACGATTTTTATGAACATGCCAATCGTCTGGTTTTTGGTGCGATGATCGATATTGCTGATCGCGGTAGTGCGATTGATGTCGTTACTTTGCAAGATGAGTTAAAAAAGAAAAATCAACTCGAAGATATTGGAGGAATTGCGTATATTTCTCAATTGGCAATTGCAACTCCAACAGCAGTTCACATTACCTACTATGCTCAGATTGTTAAACGCAAGGCATTATTGCGTAATTTAATTACGACAAGTCAGCGTATCATCCAAAATGCCATAGAAGGCTCAGACGGCGTCACTGACATCTTAGATAATGCCGAAAGCTCAATTATGAATGTCTCTCAAGAAAATGCTTCTGGGGGCTTTAAATCGATTCATGACGTCTTAAATGAAACAGTTGAAGCAATCAATGATATTCCTGACGATGGCAATATGGTGACGGGGCTTCCAACAGGTTTTCAAGAATTAGATAAGATGACAACAGGTTTTCATGAGGATGAGTTAATTATCTTAGCGGCGCGTCCTGGTGTAGGTAAAACTGCCTTTGCCTTGAATGTGGCCCAATTTGTAGGACTTCATACTGACAAAACTGTCGCTATGTTTTCTCTAGAAATGGGAGCTGATCAGTTAGTGCAAAGAATGCTGGCTTCAGAAGGACTTATTGACTCACAGCACTTGCGAACTGGTCAGTTAACTGAAGATGAATGGCAAAAATTGGTAGTTGCAGCTGGATCACTTGATCGGACGAGTATTTATATTGATGATACGCCCGGAATTAAAATGAGCGAAATTCGTGCAAAATCACGTCGCTTAGCTAAAGAAAAGGGAAACTTAGGCTTAATTGTTATCGACTATTTGCAATTAATTGAAGGTCCACGTAGTGAATCACGTCAGCAAGAAGTTTCTGCGATTTCTCGTCAGTTGAAAAAATTAGCTAAAGAGCTCCATATTCCAGTTATTGCACTATCACAGTTATCACGTTCTGTTGAACAGCGCCAAGATAAGCGCCCTGTTTTATCAGATATTCGTGAATCAGGTTCTATTGAACAGGATGCCGATATTGTTGCCTTCTTATATCGTGATGATTACTATCGCGATGAGCAAGAAGATAGCGACGAAGGTGAAGTGGAAGCTGAGCAAGATAATGGAGAAGTTGAGGTAATCATTGAAAAGAACCGGTCTGGTAGCCGCGGAACTGTAAAATTAATGTTCTCAAAGCCGTACAACCGTTTTTCAAACTTAGATTACGCTCACGATACTCCGCAAAGATAGTAAATAATATTTTTATTTTGAAAGCACTTACTTTTTAGGGTGATCTTTTCTATAATATAGAAGCATGTATGAGATAAAAATCTATATTTTTATATGAAAAAGGGTGAAATGAGATGACACAAAAAACATATCTTGGCAGTATTGAAGCTGGTGGAACTAAATTTATTGCTGCAGTGCAAGATGCCGAAACTGGTGAAATTGTTGCAAAAAAGAGAATTCCAACTACTACTGCTGATGAAACTTTAACCAAAACAGCGGAATTTTTTAAAGAGCATCCAGTAGATGCCTTGGGAATTGGAACATTTGGTCCAATTGATATCAATCCTAATTCACGTACTTTTGGTTATATTTTGGATACTCCAAAACGTGGCTGGTCTGGTACTAATGTAAAAGGATATTTTGAAAAAGAATTAGGCATTCCAGTAGTAATGACAACAGATGTAAATGCATCTTGCTATGGTGAATATATTGCTCGCGGAAAAGACAACAGCAAATCTTATTTCTACATTACTATCGGAACTGGAGTCGGAGCAGGAATTGTTCAAGCTGGTAAGTTTGTTGGCTTAAACAACCACCCAGAAATTGGACATACCTTAGTGACTCCATACCCTGGTGATGACTACGAAGGCCAGTGTCCATTCCATCAAAACAAGTGTGTAGAAGGGATGGCTGCCGGTCCTTCACTTGAAGCTAGAACTGGCATTCCTGGTGAAAAATTAAGTAGAGACAATAAAGTCTTCACTTATGTGGCATATTATGTAGCTCAATGCTTGTACAATGCTTACATGACCTTGCGTCCTGACGTTATGGTTGTGGGCGGATCTGTTTTAAATGAAGATGATCTAATTAAGGTTAGAAAATTCTTTGATCAATTTAACAACAACTATGTTGCTACACCAGATCTAGATGATTTGATTGTGTCGCCAGCAGTTGCAGATAATGGCTCAGCTACGCTAGGTGATTTTGAATTAGCTCGTGAAGCTTTAAAAAATAAGAATAAATAAGTTTAACTAATTTAATATACTTTACTACTCGAAAGGGGATCGGAAATTTTCCGGTCCCCGTTTTTTATTTTTGGATTAATGGATAGTTTGTTCTAACGTGATTTCTTGAAAAGTTTTTATTAAGTCTTTGATGGGCTTGGAATGTTTGCGACCTTGTTTAACGGCAATAAAGAATTTAATCATAATTAAGTCTCGATCAAGTGGTAATAAGTTAACCGGTTGATGGCGCAGACGTTTTAAAATGCTCGCTGAGGAAATAGTTAAGCCAATGCCATTAACTGCCAGATTAGCAACAGTAATTACACTATTACTTTCCATTACAATATTTGGTTTCACGTGAAACTTTTGCAGCAAACCATTAACTTGGTGTCGAATCGCTGATTCTGGTTGGCTAAGAACTAGCGGTTGGCTCAAGAGGTCTTTAATATTTAATTCGTCTGGATTTAAGATAAACTTGTTTGGCTGGAAAAATTTGGAGTTAGAAGGGATGACGATATAGTATTGCTCACCGCCATTGATGAAAAAGTCGAGTCCGCGAGCAATGGCATCCGGTGTTTGACCAATATAGCAGTCAATTTCTTCGTTTAATAGACGTTTTTCAGTTTTTCTTGGAAAAGCTTCAAAGAGCTGAATTTCAGCATTGGGATGCTTTTTAAGAAAGGGCGGAAGAATTTCAGGAAGTAAATAAGAACCCAAGCTTTCTAAAATCCCAATACGAATAACCTCTTTTTCCGGATGAGTAAATTGGGCAAGCTGGCGTTGCAATTGTTGATCATTATAAGATACATTTTCCAGATATTTATAAAAAATAAGACCTGCTTCAGTCAAAGTAAAAGGCTGAGAAGTTCGATTGATGATTTTTGCACCAATCTTTTTTTCAATGCGTTTAACCAGCTGGGTTAAATAAGGCTGAGAAATATAGAGTTCGCTAGCCGCTTTTGTAAAATTGCTTTCTTTTAAAAGTATATCTAGAGTGTGGAGTAATTCTTCTGGGTCATTCATAATATCACCTCAATTTTTTGCGATAACAATTTTATTATAGCTTACTTGTAATAAAACTATTTCACTTAAAAATAAATGGTCGATAAAATAGAACTATAAAGTAATGAAAGCGCTATAGGAGAAAGATAAATTATGAATATGAAGCCCGGAAAATACGAAGTAAAAGCTAAGGGACATGGCTCAAGTTTCATGCCAATGCAAGTAACCTTAGGTGAAGATAAGATCGAAGATATTAATATCGATTCGAGTGGTGAAACCCGTGGAGTTGCGGATGAAGTTTTTAAACGATTACCTAAAGAAATTGTTGATAATCAAACTTTAAACGTGGATAGTGTATCAGGTGCGACTATTTCAAGTCATGGAGTAATCGATGGTGTTGCCCAAGCAATTGAAATGGCTGGTGGCGATAGTGATGAATGGAAAAGACGCCAAAAGCCAGCTTCTCAAAAAGCCCAAGATCAAGAGATTACTACTGATGTGGCAATAGTCGGTGCTGGTGGTGCTGGTTTAGCTGCAGCAGTTCGTTCAATTCAACAGGGTGAAGATGTAGTTATTTTAGAAAAATATCCTCAAATCGGTGGTAATACTAGCCGTGCAGGTGGCCCAATGAATGCGGCTGAAGCGGATTGGCAAAAAAAATTCAAGTCTTTAGCTGGTGAAAAGGAAACTTTGGAAGAATTAGCTGCAACTCCAATTGAAGAGATTGATCCTGAATACCAAGAGGACTTTAAAAAATTACAAAAACAAATTCAAGATTATGTAGATTCTGGTGCCAGCTATTTGTTTGATTCGACTTTACTTCATGAAATTCAAACTTACTTGGGCGGGAAGAGAACTGATTTAAATGGTAAAGAAATTCATGGTAAATATGCTTTGGTTCATGAGTTAGTAACTAATGCTTTGGATTCCGTTAAATGGCTAGCTGACTTAGGTGTTAAGTTTGATAATGAGGAGGTAACTGAACCAGTTGGTGGACTTTGGCGGCGTGGCCATAAGCCAGTTGAACCAATGGGTTATGCTTACATTCACGTGTTAGGTGACTGGGTTAAAGAACATGGTGCACATCTTCTGACTGAGACGGCTGCTAAAGACTTAATTATTGAAGATGGCGCAGTTAAAGGCGTAGTTGCTCAAAGAAAAGACGGCAGCAAAGTTACTGTGCATGCCAAGGCGGTCATTTTAACTGCGGGTGGCTTTGGCGCAAATACGAAGATGGTTCAAAAATACAATACTTATTGGGAAAGTATTGATGACGATATTGCCACTACCAACTCGCCAGCTATTACTGGGGATGGAATTAAGCTGGGACTTGAAGCAGGAGCCGACTTATTTGGAATGGGCTTTATCCAATTGATGCCAGTATCTGATCCCAAGACTGGTGAATTGTTTACTGGCTTGCAGACTCCACCGGCTAACTTCATTATGGTTAACCAAAAGGGAAAACGTTTTGTAAATGAATTTGCTGAACGTGATACTTTGGCAAAAGCAGCAATTGCTAATGGCGGTCTATTTTACTTAATTGCCGATGACAAGATCAAAGAAACAGCTTATAACACAACTCAAGAATCCATTGATGCCCAAGTTGAAGCAGGAACTTTATTTAGAGCTGATACGTTAGAAGATTTGGCTAAGCAAGTTGGCATGGATCCAGAAACTTTAGTTGAAACAATAAAAACTTATAACGAAGATGTTGATCGCGGCCAAGACCCAGAATTTCATAAGAACGTCTTTGGCTTAAAGTGCGAAGTTGCACCATTTTATGCAACACCTCGTAAGCCTGCTATTCACCACACGATGGGAGGATTAGTAATTGATACTAAAGCTCGCGTTTTAAATAAAGAAGGCCAAGCAATTAAGGGACTTTATAGTGCTGGTGAAAATGCTGGCGGTATTCATGCCGGAAATCGTTTAGGTGGAAACTCTTTAGCAGATATTTTCACTTTTGGACGTATCGCAGCTGATACTGCTTTTGAGGAAAATAATAGTGATGCCAATAGTGGAGCATCAATGCATTAACTTGGATGGAATGGAAAAGAGTTGAGTCGAAATGTTTTTGAAAAGTCATTTTGGCACAATAATTACCACCGTACTTTCTCTAATTATGGGATTGGTGATGGCAATCGCTGTAGCCTTAGTTGATAATTTAGGAATGAATTGGACAGTAATTTTTAAATTATGGGCAGAAATTTTCATGATTGTGTTTATGGTTAGTTTATTTGTCCCATACAATGATTGGGGCAATTGGCTGGCTAATGCAGTAGGACTAAAAGAAGGAACAGTTGGCTTTAATTTGGTACAGGCAATTATTCCGTCTGCAATTTTGAACACTTTCAACACCCTAATTTGTAGTGGACAGAGCATTTTTTATAATTCAGCTATTCCTCAAGCTGCAAGAATGCAAACCTGGATTAATGGCTGTTTACATGATTGGTTGATTTTCTTTATCGTGTCTTATTTTGCATCGTTTATCGCTGTTTGGGCAGGAACAAGAGTCGCAACTATGATTTTAGGTAAACCAGAACCAAAATCAGTTTAACTAAATTTTTATCTAAAAAAATAACCTTCTTTTTCAAAGTTGAAAAGGGAGGTTATTTTGTTACACGTGAAACTTTATGAACCATCATATGAGTCATCTACGATTGGTCCTTTGCTAGAGTCATTGCCCAACGGCTCTAGAATTTTTGCTTTGTTTACAAATGGAATATTGATGTGCTCACGAGCAGTAGCTGCAATATCAGAAATAATTTCATTTGCAACAAGGCGAACTTCGGGATCTAAAGAAAGATAGGCATGGCTAAATTGAATTGCACCACGAAGCTTGTTAGCAGTTAGTTGGTTGAATTCAGTGATCTTTTCATTTTCAAGGGCACTGAATAAGGCGAGCCAGAGAGATTCGCGCTTTTCTCGAGGAATTTGCGTATTCCAAGAGATAAAGGAATGACGAATGATCCGACTGGAGTTAGTTAAGCCAGGTGCTAAAACAAACCCATTTCGTGCAACACGCCACCTGCGCGGGTCGTGCTGTTTTAACATTTTTGCATTACTGCGGACGACTAGCGTTCTTTCTGGGTGATCGAGCATCATACCGAAAATTGATTCCTCGGGTACATAAGTGATTAGTTTTGGTAAAACTCTTTGAAAAGAAGGGCTTGAGTAAGTTGACCGCATAAAGCCTGGTCCATCAAAGCTAAATGCCTTGATAATGCGATCTTGATCAGCAATTGGCAAAGCAGAAGCAGCGTAAGCCGCCAAATTACCTCCTTTGGAGTGACCAACGGTATAAATGAAATCATGGGGATACTTTTTTGCTACGCTTTTTAAATAATCGGCTGCAATTGACTGACCGACAATTTGGGGCTGATAGGACATATCGACATCTTCATTTAAACCGATCATCGAACCATCAGTTCCACGAAAAGCAACAATAATCGTATTTTTATTCAGTCGAGTTGTAGCAGCAGTAAATTGAACTGCCGGCTTTTTTTGCATGTAGTCGGTCCAATCAAGAATTTCCATTTTGCGATAGCGATCACTTAATGGCATTAATTCAAGTTCAGTTGTGTCCATTTTGTTAAGTTGGTAAGGTTTAGTTCGCTTGAATAAAAGTCTTTTTGAGGCTTCACCAATCTTGTGACCGCCTACTGATGAATCATAAGGTAAGTAGATCAAGTGAGCAAATAAAGCAGCGTCGACGCTATTGAAAGGTTCGACTTCGAAACTGAGGTCGCCACGCCAACGAATGTAGTCTAATAATTTAGGCATCAAATACTCCTTTCTTTAAAGTATTTACTCCTATTTTAATATTGTTAATCTAAACTAGATTATTATATCTTAATAATGGAACTTTCTTAAAGTAATAGTCAAAAATTCTGATCAAATAGTATTAATGTATAGAATTGAGTGAGAAATAATTTCCCAGGAAATATAATTTTGCATATTTTCTTAACTTGAACAAAAATAAAAGTAGCTAACTAAAAGGAAATACTATTATGAAAAAATTAATTACTGGAATTCTTGCACACGTTGATGCAGGAAAGACCACTTTAACTGAAGGACTTCTTTATACCGCTGGCAGCTTACGTAAGCTGGGAAGAGTCGATAATGGGGACGCGTTTTTAGATTCTGATGCGTTGGAGAAAAAGCGCGGCATCACGATTTTTTCTCACCAAGCCCAGCTTCAAACAGATAATCTTCACTTAACGATCTTAGATACTCCCGGCCACATTGACTTTGCGAGCCAAACACAGCAAGTATTGACTGCACTGGATTATGCAATTTTGGTTGTTTCAGCTGCAGATGGGATTACCAGCTATACGAAAACTCTGTGGCGCTTACTTAAAAATCATAATGTTCCAACTTTTATTTTTGTGAATAAAATGGATACTCAAGGCGCTGACAAAGATAAAATTCTAAAAGAAATTCAGAAGTCGCTCAGTCAAAATGCAGTCGATTTTACAAACAAAGATGATGACTTTTATGAAAATGTCGCAACAAGCGATGAAGAAGTTTTAGAAAAATATCTTGAGCAAGGTGACATCGATGACGAAGAAATTCAAAAAATGATAGCTGACCGCAAAGTCTTTCCAGTCTATTTTGGCTCGGCCTTAAAGCTAGAAAATATCGAATTGTTTTTAAAAGGACTAGAAAAATGGACCATCCAGCCTAGCTATGGTTCAGAATTTGGAGCTCGCGTTTTTAAGATCTCTCATGATGAGAAGGGACAACGGCTAACGCGGCTCAAAATTATAGGTGGTGAATTAAAAGCTAAAAGCGAAGTATTACCTGGTCAAAAAGTTGATCAGCTGCGAAATTATAATGGTGAAAAATTTGAAATCAAATCTGTAGCTACTGCCGGTGTCGTTATCGCGGCTACTGGCTTAAGCTCCACCTATCCTGGCCAAGGATTAGGTAATCAAAAAGATATAATTGAAAATTCGCTACGACCGGTTTTAACTTATAAACTTAATCCATTAAATAATGATATCCATGTCTGCTTAGAAAAATTACGAATTCTAGAAGATGAGGATCCTAGCTTGCATGTCACGTGGTCGGAGCACCTGCAAGAAATACATGTCCAAATTATGGGTCAAGTTCAGCTAGAAATACTAGAACAAATTATGCAAGAGCGCTTCAATTTAAAAGTTGCATTTGAAGAAGGCAGTATATTATATGCCGAAACTATCACAGATAAAATTGAAGCAGTTGGTCATTTTGAGCCGCTGCGTCATTATGCAGAAGTCCATTTGTTGCTTGAGCCAGCACCAGCTGGTAGCGGGATTCAATTTAAAAATAAGTGCAGTTTAGAAGTTTTGACTAAAAATTGGCAACATCAAATTATGACTGCACTTGAAAGCAAGGAGCATCGCGGCGTCCTCACAGCGTCCCCAATAACTGACATGAAGATCACGCTCATTGGCGGCAAAGGTAGCAACGTCCATACTGTTGGTGGAGATTTTAGGCAGGCTGCTTGGCGAGCAGTTCGCCAGGGATTAATGGAATTAAATCTGCGTTCTCAAACAAAGCTGCTTGAGCCATGGTATGACTTTCGTTTAGAAGTTGGCCAAGATCAAGTGGGCCGTGCGATGAATGATATCCAAAAAATGGGTGGACATTTTGATGCGCCACAAGAAGAGGGCGAGTACGTAATTTTAACAGGAAGTGCACCAGTTGCCCAAATGAGAGATTACGCCAAAGAAGTGCGCGCTTATACTCATGGTCAGGGAAATCTTGAATGCATCGTCAAAGGCTATTTTGATTGTCACAATGCGCAAGAAGTCATTGCCCAAAAAAACTATGATCCAGAATCTGATTTGGAAAATACACCTAACTCTGTTTTTTGCTCGCATGGGGCTGGTCATACTGTTGTTTGGCAAGATGTGCCCCAAGCTGCTCAATTTCCATACCAATATCCAATTTAAATATTTCCTGGGAAATAAAAATGCCTCTGAAAATTTTCAAAGGCGTTTTTTATCTAATTCATTCCGCCGCGGCTATAATTTACACGGTGGACATCACTGTTTTTTTCAAGGGCGAGGATGATGTCATTTTCGTCCTTACGGTTCCTAATAATGCCATCGACGTTAACAATAATTCGATCACTTGTCACATCGATGATTTTCATTGAGATTTGTTCCACTTCATTTTTAGAAAGAAAATCTTTTAATTCATCTAAAATTCCGGGATGGTTGTTTGCATCAACTTGAACTGTAAAGCGAACGTGCAAAATGATGAAATTAATGAAGGAATCGTCGTGAAATAGAATTTGGATGAAGAACAAAAATACGGTACTGATAATACCAATCAAATACATTCCAGCACCAACAGCCATACCGATGGCGGCGGTTGCCCAGACGCCAGCTGCTGTAGTTAAACCAGAGATTTGTTCTTTTCTAACTAAAATGGTTCCGGCGCCGATGAAGGAAATACCGGTAACGATCTGAGCGGCAATTCTTGATGGGTCCAGCGCGATGTCGTGCATGCTGAGCAAGTCGAAGAAGCCGTATTTTGAAACGATCATGAATAATGCAGATGCTACTGCGACAACCATGTGAGTTCTGATTCCGGCACTCTTGCGCTGAGTTGCTCGCTCATAACCAATTGCGCTGCCACATAATGCAGCAACTAAAATCCGCAGCAGCCAATCAATTTGAGTGGGTACGCCGACTAATGATGACAATGACATATGAAGATCTCCTATATATAATACTGCTTCATATTTTAGTCCTTTTTGGTGAAAAAATCTGTGGGTGAGAAAAATTCAATAAACACAAAAAGGTTCAGATCCGTATTAATCTGAGCCTTTAAAATATGTTTGATTTTTATTTATAGCGATAATTTAGTATTAATTGAACCACTATTACTTTGATCTATATCAATCATGAAATAGTTCTTGTCTCCACGATATGTAGCGATAGAATATTCAAGCTTGTCACCTGAGGCTGTATAACCCAAAGTATGGAAAAGAAATACGGCTGAAGCGGGTTCAATGTTTAGAAAGGTACTAGCAGTTTTATCGGCATTTTTAACTTCTAATTTTCTTATGACATGAGTTATACCCAATTTTCTTGAATCTAATTCATCATAAAGAGATCTTTGAGTAAAGTCTACTTTTTTTAAGTTAGGAAGAGGAGAAGCTGGTAAATATGTAGTAACCAAAACAAGCGGATCATCATCAGCAAAACGTAGTCTGATCAACTTGTAAACTTTTTCTTCCTCGTCTAAATCAAAAGCTTGTCGAACTTCTAGCGGGGGAGTAACAAGGTCGAAAAATAAGACTTTTGTTTTAGCTTGGAGACCGTTTTGTTCCATTTCTTCATTGTAACTTTTTATTACATGGGTAAACTCTTGCTCAATTTTATTTCTTTTTACAATCGTGCCACGCCGTTTTCTTTGTTCAAGGAAACCATCTTTTACTAAATTTTGAATTGCATGATTAACGGTGGGGCGACTAACACTATACTTTTTAGCTAATTCAAGTTCTTTGGGAATGATTGATCCAACTGGATAGGTTCCATCTGAAATTTTCTTAAGCAATGTTTGTTGTATTTCTTCGTATTTCGCCATATAAGTCCACCTAACAATCTTTCAAATTTTGCAAAATCAGTTTAATTGAATTTAGAGTAAAGGTCAATTATATAGTTAAAGAGCACTAGCGATTGATTTCGATAGAGTCAACATTATCATCTTTCATTCTTTGCTTTAAGGCATTAATGATTGGTATTCCTGCACTACATCCAATTCTATCGGCACCTGCACGAATTAAGGCTAAAAATGTATCACTGCTTCTAATTCCACCAGCAGCCTTAACTTTCACGTCGTCTCCTACGACCTCTTTCATTAATTTAACATCTTCAACTGTTGCTCCACCAGTTCCGAAGCCTGTTGATGTTTTGATGAAATCAGGTTTTACTTCTTTAGCGATTTCTGCTAATTTCTTAATTTCATCTTTAGTTAGATAACAATTTTCAAAGATGACTTTGCAAGGAATGTTGTGCTTATGACAAACCTCTACAAGAGTTTCCATTTCTTTCTTAATGTAGTCGTAGTCTTTGTCCTTTAACTTGGTGATGTTAATGACATAGTCAATTTCATTTGCACCATTTTTAATTGCATCTTCGGTATCAAACTTCTTGGATTCAATAGTCTGTTGTCCTAATGGGAAGGCAATTGCAGCTCCGGTATCAATATCAGTTCCCTTAAGTTGCTCAGAACAAAACTTAGATTGACATTGGTTTATTGCAACCATTTTGAAGTGATATTCTTTAGCTTCATCACAAAGCTTTTTCATATCTTCTTCCGTAGCATCAGCATGTAAGTTGGTGTGATCAATTAAGCGAGCAAAATCATCTATAGTATATTTCATTTTTTAAATTCCTTTCTTCGAATTATGTATTTACATATTTCTTTTGACACAATTATCATAAAACCTCTTAATTGCTTTTGTCAATTATAAATTTTAATGCTTCATCGCTTTTTATTTCGCATATTATAGTAAAAAATAAGTATTTAATAAAACGCTCTCAAAATCCATTGACTTTTTATAAAATTCGGAATTATAATGTGGTTGTCAGATATGTAATTACATAATATCAAAAGGAGGGTAAGTATGGTTAATGTTATTGTTACAACTCACAAAGGATTGGCGTCGGGCCTTAAGGCAGCATGTGAAATGATTGCTGGGAAAAATGATAATGTAAAAACTTTAGAACTTGATGAAACTGGAATTGATAACTACAAAAATAAATTAATATCGTTGCTGGATTCAGTTTCTGGCTCAGATAATTTGATTCTATGTGACTTAAAAGGTGGAACCCCTTTTAATGAATCATTTAAATACTTTCTAGCTCATCCAGATGATTTAAGAGTAGTAAGTGGTGTGAACTTACCGATGCTATTGGAAATTAGTACAAATCTTATGAGTAAAAATCTTGATGAACTTGCAAATATCGCAATAAAAGCTGGACAAACAGGAATTACTGAAGCTGTAGATGATACAGCTGATGACGATGAGGATATGGATTTTTAGGAGGAATAAAAATGACACTTACATTAGTTAGAGTTGATGACAGAGTCATTCATGGACAAACAATGACTAGATGGACAAAGAAATTTCCTGTAGATGGTATTTTGGTATTTGGCGATGATATCGCCCATGACCAGCTACGTCGTAAGGTTTTAAAGGCTGCAGCTAACGAACTTAAAGTTGGAATTTATACTGTAGAACAAGCTCCTGATAAAGTGAAAAAAGGAATAGAGTCAAAGAAAAATTTCTTCCTTATCAGTAACTCACCTCAGAACTTTTCTAAATTAGTTGATATGGGAGTTGATTTTGGAAAAACTTTAAATATCGGCCCCATGAATATGAGAGATGGTACCAAGATGGTAGGTAAGACTTGTTATATTGACCAAAAAGATTATGAAGCTTTTGAAAATATCTATAATCATGGAATTGATATTCAATTACAAATTTTGCCGGAAGACGATATTAAGCATTGGCCTGAAATGAAAGCAAAGTATGATGCACAGTAGATATTAGAGTAATTGAAGAGAGGCTTCTATTATGGACACGAGCTTATTTTGGCCAGCGTTGCTGACAGGGATCTTTTGTTATTTGGGCGCTATTGAAACACCTTGGTTATTTGGGATGACTGGTGGTTTTTACATTGTGGGTAGACCATTAGTTGCTGGATTATTAGTTGGCTTAGCTTTTGGGGATGTAAAGGCAGGAATTCTGTGTGGGGGTCGCTGTTCAAGGAGTCTTCATTGCAAACTTATCTACTGGTGGAACAACTAATAGTGAAATTACTTATGCTGCTTATGGTGGTATTGGCTTGGCAATGGCTACTACTAAAAATCCAGCGGTAGCGGTTACGCTAGCTATTTTAATTGGTCAAACATTTGGTCTGATTTTCTATAATGCCCGTATGGCTCTTTATTCATATTGGAACACTAAAGCTACGGATGCTGCCAGAAGAGTGGACTATAAAGGGATTGTTTGGAATCACTTGTTTGGTCCTCAGATTACTACATTTTTATTTAGAGCTTTGCCTACATTTTTAGTTATTTTCCTAGGAAAGGGACTAATCAACACCTTGCTTAATAATATTCCGGCAATGGCTACCCATATTATTCAAGTACTTGGTGGTGTATTACCTGCTTTAGGTATTGCTTTATTGATGGCAATTGTTATCAAGAATAAGGCTCAATTGATATTCTTCTTAGCCGGATTTGTATTATTAGCATTTAGTAAGATGAGCATGATTGAAATTGTATTTATTGCTATCTTAGTTGCTTATATTTACTTTATTGCAACTAAAAATGGTAGCAACTCTAGTAAGGGTGAATCAGCTAATGCTAATTCATCAGATAACGCAACAGTAAATACTGACGATGAATATGAAGACGACGATTTGTTCTAAGGAGTAGAAAAATGACTGAAGAGAAGCAGGAAGAAAAAAAGGATCACATTTTAAGTAAAGGTGATCTGAATAAAATTTGGTTGGGATATGGTTTTACACAACTTAGTTCAATGAGTTATGAAAAGATTCAAGGGCAATCTTATGCATTTGAATATATACCATTTTGTAAGAAGTTTTATAAGAAAGATAGGGATGCGGCCAAAAGGCTTCTGGTCAGACACTCGATGTTCTTCAATACTGAACCTCAAACTGGACAAATTATAAATGGTATTGTTGCATCCTTAGAAGAGCAAATTGCAATGCATAAAGGCGTTTCAGAAGAAATGCCAACTAACATTAAAACCACTTTGATGGGACCGATTGCAGGCATTGGTGACTCAATTATTCAGGGTATTATTGTTCCAATTCTATTATCAATTGGTATGAGTTTGGCAAAAGGTGGAAATATCCTTGGACCATTATTCTATATAGTAGCTTATGCCGCAGTGGGAACTTCGATTTCTTATATTGCATTTCACAGTGGTTACAAGTTAGGTGTTAATGCGGTTGATAAATTAGTTGGAGATAACTCTAAACGTATAACTGATGCATTTAATATCTTAGGAGTCATGGTCATTGGAGCTCTAGCAGCTAATACAATTGCACTAAAGACGATAGCTCGTATTCCTTTAGGTGGGAAGAGTCAATCATTGCAAACCGTTTTAAATGGTGTCTTCCCTGGAATTTTCCCATTAGCAATTGTGCTATTTTCATGGTGGCTGGTATCCAAGAAACAATTAAGTCCAACTAAAGTAATTCTTATCTTAACTGCAATTGTAATTGTGGGATGCTTAATTCATCTTTTCTAAAAATTCATAGTATTAAAGATCATTCATATTTTGATTTTGAGATTTGAATGATCTTTTTGTATAAAGGAGTTAAACAAAAATTCAATAAATACTTGCTAAAAGGGCGACTCTATGGTTAAATTAATAATTGCGTTGAGCAATTGCTGACTTAGCTCAGTTGGCAGAGCACGTCATTAGTAATGATGAGGTCGAAGGTTCGAATCCTTTAGTCAGCATTAGTTAGATTCATTTAATGTGATTAACCTTTATTTATCAACGTTTTACGAAGATAAGTAAAGGTTAATTTTTTTGTGTAAAAGTAATTTTGGCACAAGATTTGGAACACAAATTAAAGTGTGTTCCACAAAGTAATTTTTTAAGTGGAATAAGAGTTGATATGGTGGGCTTTGAGTTCACCTTTTTGTGTTCTGTAAAAGTTATGCATAATATGAACGAGGGCATTGTTAATTAGTATTTAATTATTTTTGTAGAACATAAATTAAATTTTCTATCTATTGATATATTAGAAAAAATTCTTTAAATGTTGGATCAAGCTGTCGAAGTGTAGATAAGATATTAGGTTGAAAATTATGCTATAAATAAAATACATATATTACTGTTTAAAATAAAATGAAATAAAATTTAAAATAACTATTTACTTTCATAGTCATTAGTTGTATTATAATTAAAAATATTAAAAAATAATAGAAAGGGCGGGTGATAATTATGACTTTAGACGGCGATAGAGTAGGCTGGCGTAAAGGCTGCGGCTTACGTTAAAGTTAGAAAATCGGTTAGGTCCTATTTTATAGGATTTAACCGATTTTTAATTTTAATCATATTTATAAGTAAAAGCGAGGAGGAGCAATATGAGAAAGTTGAGAATAAAAAGGACATTACAGCCTTTAGTTGATGGCGATAAGATATTATTCGGTATAGGAAACGTGGGGCTTAGAAGAACTATCCCTAATAATCCTGAAAATATTGAATTGTTGAAATTCTTAAATGATGAAATACCTAGAGATCAAGTAAGACTTTCTGATGATCAGATAAAGAATAAAATTGATCAATTAAAGGATTTGGGAGTTCTGACTACTAATACATATTCTGATGCTCCTAGGTATTCAAGAAATGAAACATTTTTTGAATGGATGGATATGTCTTCAAATATTAATCCATATAAATATCAAGAAAAGTTGTTTAAATCTAAGGTTGTAGTTTTGGGAATTGGTGGAATAGGTTGTGCTGTTGCTGAACACTTAATAAGAGCAGGTATAAATAAAATTAAATTGGTTGATTTTGATACAGTAGAGGAATCTAACTTAACTCGACAAACTACGTATTTTGAAGACGACATTGGGAAATCTAAATTAGATGCTTGCAAAAGATATCTCTTAAAAATTAATTCTGAAATCCACGTAGAGACAATTAAACAAAAAGTTTCTAAATATGAAGATTTAGAAAAAATAATTAATACAAAAGATTCATTAATTGTAAATTCTATGGATAAACCTGCAGAATTAGATAACTGGGTTGATACCGTGTCAAATAAGTATAATATCCCAGTCGTTTTTGGAAGCTATGCAGCTACTGCTACAAATGTTTATCCTAAGACTCCAAATGTTTCGCTGAATTATAGTGATTTTTTAGGAAAGGAGCAAATTACTGAAGATTGTATTATAGATAATACTTTCCCAATGGGGACCCTATCTTCAGTGACTGCAGTAGCTGCGGGCTTTGTTAGCTATACAGCGATTATGATGTTGACAGGATTACGAATACCTAAAGAAGGTATTCAAATGGATTTTGACGGCTGGTCCATATATAAATTTCCAAATCAGAGGTGAGATAAATGTTAAAAAAATGGATAAAAACGAACCCAGGTAGAATATTAGCACTTATATTATTTTCTGTAGTATTGCAAATTTTTTCAACAACTAGTTATTATTTAGTAAATCCAATGCTCAATGCAATCATGGATGGAGAATTTCAATTATTTATTATTATAATTATTAGTAAATTTGTTGTTGATCAGATTGCTAATGGAAGTTTAAGTTATGGTACTTATTTGTACGAAGTACAAACGCAGGATTTTTACCATAGCTTAAGACAGCAAAACTTAAAGTTTTATGTTAAAAATCCATCAAATCTTAGTGATATGGAAAATGATTTAACTAGTAATTTAGATTTGCTTGATGAGAACTATTTTATGCAAGTATTTATTGCATTTAATAATTTTCTATATGTAGTATGTGTTTCTCTTGCCCTATTAAGTTATAACTGGATCCTGGTATTTTATTCATTTTCTGTAGCAATTATTTCATTGATAGTACCAAAATTCTTTGAAAAATTTTCAACTAAAGCAACAAATCAAATTGCAAAATCTAATAGTAAGTATTTAGAAAATCTGTATCAATGGATAGTAGCATTAGATGAAGTTCGCCGATACAGAATAGGAAATCAGTTAGTTAGGAACACTAGTGACGTAGGACAAAAGCTTGAAGAAAGTGAAATTAATCAGCAAAAGGTTATTACATTTTCTACGTTTTGCCAAAATTTAATTGAATTATTTGGAATTTTTGGTATTCCAGTGATTGCAGGTATATTATATTTTCAGAATAAAGTTCAATTTGGAACAATAGTTGCAGCTGGTTATTTAGCAAATGGAATATTTAGTTCTTTAGGTGAAGCGATATCTGCATTAACTATTGCTCGTTCTACTCATGAGATTAGACAAGAATTAAATAAATATTTTAAAACTAAGTCAGCGTTGCCTATCAATAAGTTAAAAACTATAAAAATTAAAAACGGAAAAGTAAAATTTAGCAATAATGATGTATTATCTTATAATTTTGAATTAAATTATGGAGATCATGTTTTGGTTACGGGTCCTAGTGGTAGTGGAAAATCCACGTTACTAAAAATAATTACAGGACAGCAAAAATTATCTTCTGGTACTATTAAATATTTTGATTTTGAGGATAAGCCTAAAAAATTCAATTTAAGTCAATTGGGGTATTTACCTCAAGAAAACATATTATTTCCAGGATCAATTTTAGAAAATATTACTATGTTTAATGATAAATTGGATGCAGAAGCAAAAAAAATAGTTAATGATGTCCAATTGACTAAAGATTTAAGTAAGTTCGATAAGGGAATATATACTAAAATTGATCCAAACAATATAACTTTGTCCGGCGGGCAAAAACAAAAGATATTTTTAGCTAGAGCTCTGGTACATCCCACTACATTTTTATTATTAGATGAGGCATTAAGTGCGATTGATCCAAAAACTTCTACTTTAATTATAAAAAGATTACTAAAGGAAAAAACTGTATTACTTGTAGCTCATAACTTATCACCAAGTCAAAAGAAACTGTTTACAAAAGAGATTCATTTATACGAGGAGGATTAATATGACAATTAGAACATTATTCAAAATTAATCCACTAAGGTTTATAGTTTCATTAATGCTTGAGGGAATATCTGCTATGTTGGTAGTACTTGAGACATATTTTCTAACTATTCAGTTTGACAAAATAAAAATTCATGATTATCATGGCTTTTTCCTATTTGCTTTTTTACAAATTATTAGTTTTATCTTAAGTAGTGGATTTAAGCAGCTAGGAAATTATCTGTGGACTGTTCAAGTACAGAATGGATTTCATCAAATTAGAAAAAATTTTCTAGATAGTTTAGTAAAAAATAAGCAAAGATATCATCCTGATGATGTTCAGAATCAATTAGTTAAGAACTTAAAAATTGTAAAAGAGGGATATACAGATTCAATAAAAGATGCAGTATACCAAAGTGTTCTATTACTATTTATTACTACTACTTTGTTACAATTACAGTGGGAAATATTTATAATAGCTTTAATTTGGTCTTCTATTCAATTGTATCTACCAAAGTTGTTTGAAAAGAAATTAGATATTGCTTATAGTAATTTATCAGAGCAAAATAAAAAGTATCTAAATATATTGAATAATTGGCTAATTGGCTTGAATGAAATTAGAAGATATACAGCTACAGCGTATTTATTTAAAATTCTGGGACACGCTGGTAAGAACGTTGAAAAGTCTGTTATTAGTAAAAGTAAAGTTGATCAGCAAATAGAATATTTAAATAGTTTAATATACAATTTAGGGGACAGTATATTATTTATCATTACTGCCATAATAATTATTTTTTATGATGGCAATTTTGGATTGATTGCAAGTATCACTAGCTTTAATTTTTATTTATTCGGTTCATTGATGAATATTTCAACGTACCATGTAAAGATTAAAGGAACTAAACAAATCAGAAATGAATTAATTGTTGATAAAGTAGAAGTATCCACACATGCAGATACAGGTGGTAGTCCTAGCGGTTTTAAAATAGAAAATTTAAAAATTAAATTTTCAAATGGTCAAAATATATCTTATCCTAATTTTGTAGTTAAGTCGGGAGAGAAAATACTTTTAACTGGTAAAAGTGGTAGAGGTAAATCTACACTATTTAAATTATTATTAGGAGATATGTTACCTAATAATGGTAAAATTACATATTTTGATAATGAGAATAAAGAAGTTTTACCAAATTATAGTCAAATTGGTTATTTATCACAAAGCCCAATTTTAGTTCCAGGAACAATATTAGAAAATATAACTATGTTTAAATCTAGTTTAATACCACGTGTTTCTAAAATAGAGCAGAAGGTACAATTAGTAGGTGAATTTAGTAAAGGTCTGGATACTAATCTGGATCTGGTTAATGAAAATTATTCTGGTGGTCAAAAACAAAAAATTGTTTTGGCACGTAGTTTAGTTCATGATAGTAATTTGTTACTAATTGATGAAGGAACAAGTGCTATTGATCAGAAATCTACACTAGAAATTATTAAGAATTTAGTGAGAACTAAAAGAACAATTGTTTTTATCGCGCATAGCTTAACTCCTGAAATGAGAGAATTATTTGATCGAGAAATTAATCTAGATAAAGAAGAATAAAATTTGAATAGTCGCTATAATACTGATTTTCAAAGAGTATAAATATTTGAATTTCAATTCATACATTATGATATACATTTAAGAAATGTATTTTACTATGTTGAAAAGATACGGGATTGAAAAACCAAATATATGACTGAAATGTCTGGAGAAAAATTAAGAAGTAGAAAAATCCCGCTAAATCTTGGTATTGATAAACCTTGATTTAATGGGACTTTTATTTTTAGTCAAAGTTGAAATTTAACTAGAAATAGAGTCTTTTCATAGATACTTTCAGTTCTTTTAATAACTGATATTTACCATTAAATTTTTGATCTTTTATAGTTTGAAAAAACTATCTCCAGTGATTACTAATAATAAATACAACAAGGCGGACTTTTGTAAAGAAGTAGGATCAACTTTTCCTTTCTTTTCAATATTCTTTTGTAAGAAGAGCAGTAATTGATTTGGATTTACTAGGGCTACTAGTCTTGGTAAATCCATTATTTGTTTATACAATTTCAAATTTAATTTTTTGTTTTTTGTTAAACCAAGATTTTTGCCAAATAAATAGCCAGATACTTTCAGATAAGCGATACAGCCCATGAGATCAAGCCTTGTGACTTTAGAACTATAAGGATTGTGCTTTATTCGATCAAAATTGCCATTAAATGCCTTTAGTTTAAAATCATGCAAATCATCAGCCATAATCTCTTGATGGTACTTATTTAAAGCATCAACCAAGATTTGCATTGCATCTTCAGAATCTAAAATTAGATTAAAGAAGTTTTTGTTAGGTTCTTTCAAAAGACTAGCAAGTGCATCACGAATAATTGGATCGGTAGGGATTGCTTTGCCTTTTTTCCACGCGTCTACATTAGCGTCCTCGAGCTTATCTTGTACAGAGTCGGCTAATGTGACTGTGAAGTTATCATTAATAGTTTTAGTGATTTCATCAATTAACCTTGTATCAAGATCTAATTCTGAAATTTTTTGTTCTAACCTTTTTGCTAATAAATTTTGCTTGACCATTTGTCAATTGCCAAGCAAACCGGTTTGCTGTTATCCTTTCTTTCTCTATATCATTCGAATGATTAATAATAATTTACCTTAAGATAGAGCTAACTCATTTTTTACTTTTAAGAGCTCAAAATGAAATTGCCCTCGTCGACAATTCGTATAATATCAAGGGTTTGGAGACCTGTCAGAGTTTCTCCAAACTCGAAAAAATACGGATTATTTTTTGATCGATCAATTAATTTGCAGTATAGAAGATTTCTTCTAGCTAAAGTATTATGCAAAAAGAAGTTAAAAAATTAGAAAACCGCCACCCAAATTGGGCGACGGTTTTTTAAGAGTAATTTATTCAAATCCCCTAAACTGAGAATTGTTAAGAAATAAAACTTAACAAAATTCAAATTTAAGGAGATATGCAACATGGCATTCAAAATTGAAATGACAGTTAACCAAGCACTAGAAGGATGTTCTGCGGTAGTAATTGGTGTGATTACTCGCAAAGCAAATCCTAGTTACCATAACGAAGAGGATGTTAACGAGTATCCTAAGAACGTGAGATTGGCTATTACCAATGATCCATCAGGCGTTAACAACGGTCAGATTATTTCTGTCAAAGTGAAAAACGCAGACAACATTCAAGTTGGACAAGAATTCACTTTTAACTCAAAAAGTGGAGCTAGAGTTCCAAATGGAGAAATTCATTTCTGGACTCGTAACGGCTTTGTCCAAGTGGCAATGAAAGGCGATGGAATCTTTGAAGGGGACTAGAACACCCTTGTGTGACTACATAACACAAGTAGTTGATGCTAGATTAGCTGTTGAAACTAATGATCAAAGCAGTATTAGTCACTCTTATGTATTCCTTGAAGAGCAGCTTGGAAAAGGGCTGCTTTTTATATTAAGGTATCCCAGCGGAATGAAGCTAGATGCGAAGACGTATTTTGATTTGTACGATATCATCGCACCTGCAATTTCAAAAGAAAAAACAATGATCCGACCTTTAACTTTTCAATTAGTTCCTATTGATGATATGCCAATAGAGACTTCAGTCGGATTCTTCTTCCCTTGGAGAAACGGTCGAGCAAGTCGTTTGGTTGGATCAATTGGAGAAATACTAAGTGACTATGATTTAAATCAAGAAATTCCTATCATGAAGGGAATGGCAGCTAAAACAAACGTGCGTAGTTATCTCATAACAGGGAACACAGGTTCGGGTAAAACTGAGACCTTTAAATATTTTGAGCAAGTCTTTTCTAAGACAACTAATAGAAGTGGCACCAAACCAGCTAAGATAATTATTTTCGATAGTAAGAAGGGTGCTGGCAGTCGTTGGGCTAAACGAAATAACCCAGAAATTGAATTAATCGTTCCCAAAGAGGGAGATCGGCCGGAAGACTATATACCCCGATGTAATCGAAAACTAGAACAAATAGTTTCGGAAATGAACCATAGACAAGACGAGCTTTATAACTTCTCAAATAGGATCACAACAGATGCCAATGAATTAGATGTCCCACCCATTTGGGTAATGTTTGAAGAGTTTGAAGGGGTTACGTTAGGAATGTCTCCAAGATCTGCACAAATTCAAGATTTGTATCGGCTTTTAACCTTGATCGCCCTTCTTGGACGTGAAAGTTTAGTAGGATTGTGCATTACTTCACAAATAGCCCGTCATGACATAATCCCAATACAAATTAGAAGCCAGATGCTAGTAAAAATTTTGCTAGGTGTAATTGATTCCACTTCCACAGCTTATTTATTTGGCGATTTAAGTGATAATATTCCTCTTCCTATTGGAGGAAAAGGTAGCGGAATTATTTCAATAAATGATGGCTACCATTATGGAATCGAACCAGTTGAGATGCCCACAATTTATGAAAGGTGATAGAAATGATACTTATTTTATTCATTGTTGTTTTAGTCTTTGTCCTTTGTAAATATGTTTTTAAGGTTGGTCAAAGTAATGAGTCAGCCTTATCAAAAGCTATTAGACGTACTTCTTATAACTTGGATTATATTGATAAACAAGCAAACGCTATTGCATTAGGAGCTAATGTAATTACTCAGGGTAAGAAAGTAATTTTAGAAATTCCAACTCGCGGATTATGGCAATTTTCTACTAATCCACAGGTAGCTCAATGCTTAATGGAAAGAGTAAATAGTGCAGAATTCAAGCGCTTTTTAGATTTAAATTATAGTGGCGTGGTATTTTCGAAACCTAAGTTTGAACAAAATAAAATAGTAATTATAGGTATGAAGTCAGACATGAGCCACCGCTTTGGGTCCTTCGACCCAAGGAGCGAGTGGCATAGATAGGGTAAAAAAATATCAAAAAAGTGCGTAAACCCGTATAAAATGTTGATACATAAGCATTTCTGGGCTTGTTATTAGAAATGCGTAAAGTGGGTTTAAATAAAAAAGCTAAAAAGTTAAAAATATCGCCGTCCAATTTGGACGGTGTTTTTTAAAACAAAGAGTATCTAAATTCCTTATGATTTTCTTGTAAATTAAAAATCACAAGAAAGGAAAACAGGTAATGGAACAAAAACCTAAATCCCGTCAATATATGATGGTGCAAGACTTAGACAAGTTACCATATGATTTGGATAAGTTAAAAGAAATATTGTCAGGACTTAAAGCAAAGGAATGGGCTTTCATAGTTCACGATAAAGATAAAAGTGAGAATGGTGGTTTAGTAAAACCACATGTGCATGCAGTTCTTAAGTTTGAAAACGAAAGAATGCTTGATACGCTTGCAAAAACTTTAAAGGTTAAACCACAGTACCTTCAAATTTGGAAGGGCAGAATTAACAACGCCTATAGCTATTTGATCCATTTAACTAGTGGCGCACAGGATAAACATATTTACAGTCCTAAAGAAGTAGTAGCTTCTTTTGACTTTCCAAAACGTATTTCTGAAATTACAAATCGAGTCTCCAAACAAGAGATTAAAGATGCACTAAATCTGTATTCCAATGGTGGATTGTCTCAGGCAGAATTAAAAACCAAAATCGGTAATTTAGCTTACGCACAAAACTTGGAAATTATAAAAAAGTTGAATACTGTCTTAGATAATCAGGCTCATCAAGAATGGCTACAGTCTTTTAAAGGGCAAAAAATGGTCGTTTCTTGGTATTACGGCCCAGCTGGTGTTGGTAAAACTAGGATAGCTTTAAAAGAAGCTATGGAAAGTGGAAAACAATATTGTGTACTGGGTTCATCTAATGACTATTTTCAAGATTATAACGCGCAAGATCATGTAGTAGTGTTAGATGAATTACGTCCTAATGACCTTAAGTATGGGGACTTACTTAAGATCATGGACCCATACCAGCATGACAAACATGCTCCTAGAAGATACAGAAATGTCGCGTTAAATATTGAAAAACTAATAATTACTACGCCTTACGATCCAGAAACGTTTTATAAGATGACCAAAATAGCTGATAGACGAGTAGATACAGTAGATCAGCTTAAGCGCCGCATTGACAAGGTTATTAAAGTAACGCCAGAAATGGCAAAGAAAGTATTTGGTGATGGAAATGAAAAACAATGTTAAAAATGCAAAAGACTTAATGAGTGCGTTAAACATTAGTACTACTAGATTTTATCAGTTCCTAAATAATGGAATGCCTTACCATCAGATTGGTAACGGACGCAAGTACTACATTTTAAATGAAGTAGAAGACTGGCTCCACAAGACGGGTTACCACCAGAAAAAAACATGGTCCAAATAAGGAGAATTAAGGTAGAATAGGAGTTGACTCTTATTCTACTTTTTCTTTGACGAAAGGGCAGAATAATGATTAAAAAAGTTAACAAAGATTCAGAAAAAGTATATTTGATTAGAGTGCAACCTCGTAATTCAATTACAGGAAAACGGGTAAACTTACCGATTAAATATGCCAAAACTAAATCCGAAGCTTCCAAAATTGAAAAAGAAATCTGGTCTGAGTACAAGTCTGGCTTGAATTTGGGTGATGGCAGGGCTGTATTTTCTGAAAGCTTTCAGAAATATGTCGATCAGAAAGCTAATACAATTAGTCCTGTAACTCTAAAGTCTTGGCAAGATTCTGCCAACGCGTTTAAAACATATTTTGGCAAAACTAAGATCAATCAGATTGATACTCAGTTAGTTTCCAAGTACGCTCATGACTACGTAGACAAGCACAATGCGACTGTTAGTAAGTCTTCTACAATCGCTAAAAGACTGATTCACATGCGAAGTTTCTTTAAATCTATTGAAGGTAAAGCTATTAAAGAAAACCCAGTTCCAGAAGGAGCGTTAAAACTTTTCTTTAGACAAAGCGACTTTACTGTCCCTCAAGAATGGTATATTCTATCAGATCAAGAGTTAGAACGTATTAGAAAAATTATAATTGAGGACTTAAAACATTCTTCGGCTATGAATTGGGTTGGCAAGTTAGCAGTATTAATTGAAAGCTACACCGGCATGAGAGTTGGAGAGCTGCAAGCATTAAGATTTACTAATGTTGTTAACGAAAAAGGACAATGGTCTTTTAGAATTAATAATAGTTGGTCTGATTACACTAATGACTTTACAGGAGCTTTAAAAGCGCGTCCTAAAGGCTATTCAAGAATGTTGTTGCCAGTTCCAGAAAGTGTAATTATTCTTCTTAAACAGTTTCAAATTAAGCAAAAGGACTTTTTAAAGAATAATGGTATTACAGGTGAAAATGATCTAGTATTTATTAATTTACATGATTATAAAACTGCCTATTTTGGTAAACCGATTAAACAACGCAGTATTAATGAGATGTTTAAATCGATTTGTGAAAGAGCAGATATTCACGCAGATGATAAAAAGCTAAGTCTTTATTCGTTTAGACATACTATTTGTACTAAATTAGCTAATACACCTGGTATGTCATATCCGTGGGCGGCAGAAAAAATGGGACATTCACTGCAAATGTTTATGAATACTTATGTTAGCGTCGACCCAAGTATTGAGGAAAAGATGACCCAGCTTTGGGTAGGCTAAAATAAAAAGTGTGTCAAGATATGGCACACAGACTATATTTAAGATGATGAAAATCGTTGGTAATAAAGGAAAAGCTAACCAGAAACCTACAGGCTTCTAGTCAGCATTATTTTTAGAAGATCCAGTCCTGTGGCTGGATCTTTTTTTGCATTAGAGTGCATCTTGACACACAACGAATTAGAGGGTGTCAAATAGTTACACGTGAAACAAAAATAGTCAAATACGACTTTTTTAAAATTTTCTCCCAAAAGCAAATATACTTAACTCAATAAATAAATTACTGAAGGAGAAAATCAAATGATCAAATTTAACGTACGTGGTGGCGTAGGCGACACTACTAAACCAGATGAAAATGCACGTCTGCAAGATAATTTTTATTTAGCTGTTAACTCGAAGTGGATTAAGGACCATCCCGTTCCAGCTGACCTTTCATGGTTTACCAGCTTCCATGCTCTAGAAAAAGATGCGCGTGAGACCTTGCTAGCAGATTTTGATGTTTTTGCAGCAGGTGAAAAGCCAATCCCAAACATCAAGAATCTTCAAAAAGCCGTCGATTTTTATAAATTGGCAAAAAATAATGCAAAAAGAAATGCCGAAGGTGCAACTCCTATTAAGCAAGACTTAGAATTTTTGCTTAGCTTGAATAGCTTGGAGGATGTGAAAAAGAACCTTTCTAAACTGCTATTTGAATTTACTTTACCTTGTAGTTTGGAAGTCAGTTCAGATTTTAAAAACGCAAGCCTGAATGTACTCTTCTTTAATGCTGCGAGTTTAATCTTGGGCGATACAAGTTATTATGAAGGTGAAAAAACTGAAGAGCTGCTCACAATCTGGCAAAAGCAAACTGTCGATTTGTTAACTAAGGCTGGCGTTGATAAGCAAGAAGCAACTCAGCTCGCTGCAGATGCGGTTAAATTAGATAAAAAGATGGCTAAGTTTTATAATTCTGCTGAATATAATGCTCAGATTGAGAACCTTTATAAGACAATGTCACTTTCAGATTTTGAAACTAAGACTAAGAGCTTTGATTTAGCTCATTTTATAAAGGAAAATAACTTATCTGATGCTCCATTTGTGATTGCACCTGAAGAAAATTACTTGAACCACTTCGATGAACTATTTAATGAAGAAAACTTTGCTCAACTAAAAGGCTGGCTAGTAGGTAATTTTGTCAATAAGGCTGCACAGTTTCTTTCTGATGAATTGCGCCAAGCTGCTTTACCTTTATCAACTGCACTTTATGGAATGACTGCAATTTCGTCAGATGAACGTTTTGTTTATAATCAATTAAAGAGTCAATTCGATGAGGTTGTGGGTCAATATTATGGTCTTAAATATTTAGGGGCGCAAGGAAAAGCCGATGCGACCGAGCTAGTACAAAGTATTGTGGAAGTTTATAAAGAACGACTTGCTGACAAGACCTGGCTTTCAAGTGAAACTAAGCAAAAGGCAATCGAAAAATTGAATACTTTAAAGCTTAAAGTGGGTTATCCCGAAGTTACCCAAGCCTTCTATAATGACTTAGAAGTAAAAGATAACTTGTATCAAACAGCTAAGGTGAATGGCCGCCATAAGATGGAGTACAATTTTGCTCAACTTCCAAAACCAGTAGATCACTCGGTATGGCTGATGTCCGCCATTGAGGCCAACGCATGCTACAACCCAAGTGACAATGATGTGACTTTGCCAGCCCTTGTCTTGCAAGAACCATTTTATAGTTTGGATCAAAGCAGAAGTGCTAATTACGGTGGAGTCGGTACGGTAATCGGTCATGAAATTAGTCACGCTTTTGACAATAATGGTGCCCAATTTGATAAAAACGGCAACATGGAGAATTGGTGGTCTAAGGAAGATTACGAAGAATTTAACAAGCGCATTAAAAAAGAAATTGAATTGTTCGATGGTGTAGTGGTGGGCGATATTAAGAGTAACGGTACTTTAACTGTTTCAGAAAATATCGCAGACCAAGGTGGGCTTAGTGCAGTAATTGCCGCTAATAAAAAAGATAATGGTAGTAGTAAAGAATTATTTAAAAATTATGCGCGCATTTGGCATGTGAATTCTAAGCATGAAATTTTGCAATATCTCGCTTCCTCTGATGTTCACTCATTACCGCAAGCCAGAGTAAATGTTCAAGTTCAATGCCAAGACGAATTTTATAAGGCATTCGACGTTAAAGAGGGTGATGGAATGTGGCTTGATGAAGATAAACGTGTAAGAATTTGGTAAGAAAAAAGATTTGTATCTATTATTTAACTTAATAGGACAAATCTTTTTCTTTATTTCAATACCTGTTATTTATTCATATATATGTTATGATGATCTTGTAATTTAAATTTGAGATGAATCCTTATGAGTCATCTTATAACTTAAAATAGAAAAATGTTATTTTGCTTGAACGAAATTATTAACTTAAGGAAATTTATTGAATAAGACAATGGATTGATCATAAGGCAATGAGATTGTTCGAGCTTTTTATTTTAGGAGAAAAATATGGTATCGAGAAAAAATATCAAAATGTTGAATGAAAAGACTAGAGACGAAAAACAACGTTTCTCTATTCGTAAGTTGAGCATTGGTGCCGCTAGTGTACTTGTTGGATTGGCATTCAGCGCCTACAGTGGTCAAACTGTATTGGCTGATACTACTAGTGATTCACAAGTTACTTCGGCAAAAACGCAAGACGATAAAGATAAGAAGGCTGAACAAGAAGATTCTACTAATGAAAATTCTAAAGTAACTAAGACTACAGCTTCTCAAGAAGAAAAATCTAATGCAGATCAAAAGAGTGACGCCGTAGGAGAAGCTTCAAAAGATCAAAACAGCAAAGAAAGCTCTTCAACTGCAGTAAAAGGTAAAGAAGTAGAAACTGCAAAAACTACTGAAACAGGCTCCCAAATCCAAAATGGGGAGGTACAAAATAGGCCGCAAGGAGAGCAACAGAATCAAAATTCTGGTGAAGGCACACAAACAAACTTTACCCTTCATAAAGGTACTGTAATTAAAGCAGAAGCTATGAAGCAATCATTAGCTGCAAAAACGCAAGCTGATGATACTACCTCAATTATTGTAACGGATGCTCAAGGCTTAATTGATGCTATTCAAAAAGGTACATATACTACGATTAATATTGATGGTGATATTAATTTGGGAGAAAAGACTAGCTCAAATTATACAAATACTACCATTAATAATAAACGTAATATCGTAATTCAAGCCACAGGTGATAAGAAGACCATTGATTTTGCTGGATATGGATTCAATATGTACAGCAATGACTATGGTGTTACTTTTAAGAACTTGAATTTATATGGCCAAAGCTACTTTGGGATCTTTAGAAGTGCAGGTTCCTATACCTTTGACAACGTAGATTATACTGGATCACAACTTGTATATACTGATTCCGGCTATAATACGACTGTTAACTTTGAAGGTAATGTAAGTTCGCATTCAGTGGGAAGTTACACTAGTCCTTTAGGTAATAAAACCAGAAGTAGTCAAGGTGGAAATAATCAACAAGTTCTTCAATTTGCAGCTGGTAATAATGAAATAAACTTTGCAGCTGGCAGTAAAGTTAACTTTACTACAACTAACTCAAATGTTATTGAAATTGACAAGGGTACAACTGTAATTAATGTAAAGAGTAATCCTGATGGTAGTAATGGTGCACAAGTTACTTTGAATCCACATACCCAAAATGGACCAGAACAGTTAAATGGGATGAATATGGACGGTATTGCACGTGGTATTGCATCAAATGGTAATACAACTTTGAATATCGATAAGGGCGCAAATCTTGATATTGTTTTGAAAGATGATGCTGCTGATAAATACCATTCCAGTGCACTTTTCTTGAATTCCGGTGCAACAATCAATGATAAAGGCAGCTTAACAGTTACTTCCGTTGGTCAACCATACTATCGTTCATCAGGAATAGATGCTCCAGTTTATATTAATGGAAATTCTACTATTAACGTTGAGGGAGGTAACTTTACCGTTAATGCCACTGATTTAGGTGACTATCAAGGAAACATTGTTACTTCAAGTGGTACTTCTACCATCAATATCAACCACCACGGAACTTTCGATGTAACTGGTGATGGAACCAAGGCTACTGCTGTAAGCTTGGGATCTGGTAGTACATTTACTTCAACTCAACCAGAATTATTCAGTATTGACATGCCAGAAGGAGCTACTGCCATCAAGAATGGTAAGGTTAGCTTCAAGGGTGTTAAGACCTCTGAAAATGGTCAGCCAATTGGTGAAATCGACGTAACTTATGCTGCTGATGGTACACCTACAGTTACTAAGGTAACTAGTGCTGATAGACAAACTGTAATTGATACTAAGGCTGCTGGGGATGCTGCTAAGAATAAGATTAACTTGCTAGCAGCAGGTAAAGAAGTTGAATTAACTAATATTACCTTCAATAAAGATGCAAATGGTGACTACATCATGGCTGGTAATGCTAACACTGCTGATGGTGACGGTGCTTACGTTTACATCAATATTAATGGTAGTGAAACCCCGGTTAAGGTTACTGGTAGTGGTAGTCAAACTATTTACTCCATTACTAATACTGAAAAAGAGCCAACTGCTACTGAAGTACCATACACTGTCCAAACTGGTGCAGATGGCAAATTCTCAGTTAACTTAGGTCAATTGAAGGATACTGATACTGTTTCAGTACATGCTGACAAGGACTTCGTAACTAGTGATACTGATACTAAGACTGTTTCTGAATGGATGCTCAACAGTTACAAGCAACAATTGCAAGATTTGATTAATGAAGCTCCAACAGTAGAAGGCAGCAAGAATTATACAGCTGCTGATACTGATAAGCAGACTGCATATACTGATGCAATTACAGGTGGTAGCAACTTGTTGGCAGACACTAGTGCAACCACTGAGCAAGTTCAAAACCAAATTACTGCAATTACTAATGCTAAGAAGGCTTTGAATGGTGATAGTAATGTTACAGATGCCAAAAATGCTATTCAAAATGCTCTTGATGCAAAGAAAGCAGCAATTACTGCAGCTACAAACATTGATCAAACTGAAAAAGATAAGTTAATTAATGACGCAGAAACAGCTGCAACTAATGCCAATACTGCAATTGATCAAGCGACTACAAAAGATGCTATCAATACTGCTAAAACTACGGGTATTGAAAGCATTAATAATGTTACAATTCTAAGTCTTGATAGTGCCAAGACTGACGCGAAAGCAGCAGTTCAAGAAGCATTAACCAAGAAGTTAACTGAAATTAATAACGCTCAAAATATTGATCAAACTACAAAAGATAAATTAACTGCTGACGCAAATCAAGCAGCTACTGATGCTAACACTGCCATTGACAATGCAACTACTAATGATATTGCAACTAAAGCAGGCCAAGATGGTGTTGACGCAATTAACAAAGTCACAGTTCCATCAGTAACTGACAGTCAAAATGCCGCAAAAGACGCTGTTCAAAAGGCTCTTGACGCTAAGAAGGCAGAAATTAACAACGCAACTAACATTGATCAAGCTGAAAAAGATAAGTTGACCAAAGATGCTGAAGATGCCGCAGACACTGCCAACAAGGCAATTGACCAAGCCACTACTGCAGATGCAATCAAGAAGGCTCAAGACGACGGAACTGACAACATTAATAATGTTAAAGTTCCAAGCTTAGAAGATGCCAAAAACGAAGCTACTAAGGTTGTTGAAGATGCGCTTACTAAGCAAACTGATCTTATCAACAACTCTAACAACTTGAGTAGTGCAGAAAAGGAAGACTTGGTAAAGCAAGCTACAGATGCCGCTAACGCTGCTAAGGATAAGATCAACGCTGCAACGACTAATGATGAAGCAGCTAAGGCCGGTCAAGATGGTGTTGATGCAATTGAAAAAGTCGTTCCAACTAGCTTGGATAAGGCGAAAGCTGATGCAAAAGCAGCAGTTCAAGAAGCATTAACTAAGAAGTTAACTGAAATTAATAACGCTCAAAATATTGATCAAGCAACTAAAGATAAATTAACTGCTGATGCAAATCAAGCAGCTACTGATGCTAACACTGCTATTGACGCTGCTAAAACTAATGATATTGCAGCTAAGGCCGGCCAAGACGGTGTTGACGCAATTAACAAAGTCACAGTTCCATCAGTAACTGACAGCCAAAATGCCGCAAAAGACGCTGTTCAAAAGGCTCTTGACGCTAAGAAGACAGAAATTAACAACGCAACTAACATTGATCAAGCCGAAAAAGATAAGTTGATCAAAGATGCTGAAGATGCCGCAGACACTGCCAACAAGGCAATTGACCAAGCAACTACCGCAGATGAAATTAAGAAGGCTCAAGACGACGGAACTACCAACATTAATAATGTTAAAGTTCCAAGCTTAGAAGATGCCAAAAACGAAGCTACTAAGGCTGTTGACGCTGCGCTTACTAAGCAAACTGATCTTATTAACAAAGCCTCTAACTTAAGTGATAAAGAAAAGCAAGATTTAATCTCTCAAGCTACTGATGCTGCTAATGCTGCTAAGGATAAGATCAACGCTGCAACGACTAATAATGAAGCAGCTAAGGCCGGTCAAGATGGTGTTGCTACAATTGAAAAAGTTGTTCCAACTAGCTTAGAAGATGCTAAAAATGCTGCAAATAAAGCAGTTGATGATGAATTAACTAATAAGTTAGATGAAATAAACAAAGCAGCTGACTTAACTACTGATGAAAAAGCTGCTTTAACTAAAGAAGCAAATGATGACGCTGCAGCAGCTAAGGAAGCTATTTCTAAAGCAACAACTAATGATGCCGCAACTGAGGCAGGTCAAGACGGCGTTAAGAAGATTGATGGCATCCCTGTGCCAGAAAAATCACCAGTTAAGACCAAAGCAGAAACTGATCTCAACAATGCGGTTACTGAAGCAAAGAACGCCATCGATCAAGATACCAACTTAACTGATGAGCAAAAACAAGCTGCTAAGGACCAAATTGATGCCAATGCTAAGACTGCTCAAGACGCAATCAATAATGCTAAGACTAATGCAGATGTCACTAATGCAGTTGACAATGGCAAGCTTGCAATCGACAAGAACGTTGCCAATGCCGTAATCGATAACGCAGCAGCTGGCAAGCTCAAGGAAATCAAGGTTCCATTAACTACTGATGAGCAAAAGACTTACACTGATTTAATTAACTCTGAAGCTAACAACGCAAAGCAAAACATTGCTAATGCTACTACTCCAGAAGAAGTAACTACCGCTCAAAACAACGGTGTTAATGAAATTAACGGCACTAACATCCCAACTACTTCTAAAGTTAAAGAAGATGCTCTTAATGCAATTAAGACTGCTCTTGACAACAAGACTAAGGAAATCAACGATTCCCAGAACATCAATGCTCAAGAAAAAGCTGATTTAATCAAGCAAGCACAAGATGCTGCAGATACTGCTAACAACAACATCAACAACGCAACCACCAACGCAGCTGTAGAAACTGCTCAAACTAACGGTGAAAAGGCAATCGCAGATGTAACTGTTCCAAACTTATCTGATGTTAAGAAGCAAAACATTGATCTTGTTAACAAGGCTTTAGATGCTAAGAAAGATGAGATCGACAAGGCTTCTAACCTTTCAAACGATGAAAAGCAAAAGTTAGTCAACGAAGCAACTAATGCTGCTACTGACGCAATCAACAACATCAATGCTGCAAAGACTAATGATGAAGCTAAAGAAGCCGCAAATACCGGTGTTCAAAACATCGAAAATGTCACTATTCCAAGTCTTGACGATGCTAAGAAGAATGCAAAGCAAGCAATTGACGATACTTTGAAGTCTAAAGTGGATGAAATCAACAAGGCTTCTAACTTGAACCCTACTGAAAAGCAAGACTTGATTGATAAAGCAACTGATGCTGCTAACACTGCAAAGACTAATGTCGACAAGGCAACAACTAATGATGAAGCTAAAGAAGCTGCAGATGAAGGTATCCAAACCATCAAAGGCATTACCTTTACCTCATTAGATGATGCTAAGAAGGCTGCCAACACTGCAATTGATAATGCATTAACTGCTAAGAAGAATGAAATTGACGCAGCCAACAACTTAAGCGATACTGAAAAGCAAAAATTAGTTGATGAAGCTACTCAAGCTGCTAATACTGCAAAAGAAAATATTAGCAAGGCTCAAACCAACGATGCAGTTACTGAAGCTCAAAACAAGGGTACCGAAGCAATTGCTAACGTTAACGTTCCAAGCTTAGACCAAGCTAAGAAAGCCGCAATTAACGCAATCAAGCAAGTTCAAGAAGCTAAGAATGCCCAAATTGCTAAAGCTGCCAACTTAAGTGCTGACGAACAAAAAGCATTAACTGATCAAGTAAATGAAATTGCCAACGATGCTATTGCTGAAATCAATAAGCCAACTACAACTACTAACGATGCAGTTGCTGCAACTCGTGATGATGCAATCAAGCAAATCACTGACTTGTTCATCCCTACTTTAAGTAGTGCACAAAAAGATGCCCGTGATGCAATTGAAAGTGCTAAGAACGCTAAGATCGACGACATTAATAACGCAACTCACTTAACTGATGAAGAAAAACAAGATTTGATTGACCAAACAACTAAGGCTGCCAAAGACGCAACTGATGCAATCAACGCAGCTGACACTAACGATGCTGTTAAGGATGCTGAAACTGCAGGTTTGAACAACATTAATAAGGTCACTATCCCAAGTCTTGCTGACAAGCAACAAGCCGCTATCAAGGAATTAGACGCAGCACGCGATGCTAAGGTTAAGACCATTGATGAATCTACTGATTTAACCACCGATGAAAAGAACGCTTTGAAAGACAAGGTTCAAAATGCTTACAGCAACGCCGTAGAAAATGTAACTAAGGCAGCTACTGATCAAGCTGTAACTGAAGCTAAAGACAATGGGATCAAGGCAATTAATAGCATTGAAGTTCCAGCTAAGTCAGCTGATAAGGAAAAGGCTAAGACTGATCTTACTGACGCAGTTAACAAGGCTAAAGAAGCTATTGATCAAGACAGCAATTTAACTGATGAAGAAAAACAAGCAGCTAAAGATCAAATTGACCAAGATGCTAAGAATGCAGAAGATGCAATTGAAAAGGCTAAGACTGATGCTGATGTAACTAAGGCAGCTAACGACGGTAAGTTAGCAATTGACAAGGATGTTGCTAATGCCGCAATCGACAACGCCGCAGCTGCTAGAAAGGACGCCATTTCTAAGGCACCTGACTTAACTAAGGAAGAAAAGACCGCTTTAGATAATGAAGTAGATCAAAGAGCTAAAGCTGCAAAAGACGCAATCAATGTCGCAACTACTGAACCAGCTGTAGAAAGCGCCAAGGACAAGGGTATTGAAGCTATCAACGGTGTCGAAATTCCAACTAAGTCACAAACCAAGACTGATGCTGAAACTGACATCGACAAAGCAGCTGAAGATGCTAAGAAGGCCATCGACAATACTCCAGACTTAACTGATGATCAAAAGCAAGCAGCTAAAGATCAAATCGATCAAGATGCTAAGAATGCTAAGGACGCAATTGACAAAGCTGCTGACGATAAGGATGTTAAGGATGCAACTGATGCTGGTTTACTTGCAATTAACAAGGTAACTGCTAAAGCTGCCATCGATTCTGCCGCTGCAGCTAAGAAGAATGAAATTGCTAAGGCTCCATTAACTACTGATGAAGCTAAGACTTTGAACGACTTAGTTGATCAAGAAGCAAACGCTGCTAAGAACAACATCGATAACGCAACTACTACTGATGCTGTAGAAAATGCTAAGAATACTGGTGTTAAAGCAATTAACGATATCAATGTTCCATCAACTTCACCAGCTAAGGATCAAGCAAATAAAGACATTCAAAATGCCTTAGACAACAAGACCAAAGAAATCAACGATGCTAAGAACTTGTCTAACGATGAAAAGGCTGACTTGATTAAGAAGGCTCAAGATGCCGCTAACGAAGCTAAAGAAAACATCGCTAAGGCAACTACTGATGCTGATGTAACTAAGGCTGCTGAAGATGGTGTTCAAAAAATTGCCGACGTTAAGGTTCCTACTCTTGAAGATGCTAAGAAGGATGCAACTGATTTAATCGACAACGCTCTTAAGCAAAAACAAGAAGAAATTAATAACGCTGACAACTTAACTCCAGATGAAAAGGCTGACTTGAATAAGAAGGCTGAAGACGAAGCTGCTAAGGCAAAAGACGCTATCGAAAAAGCCACTACTAATGATGATGTAGATAAAGCTAGAAACGAAGGCGCTCAAAAGATTGCCGACATCAAAGTTCCAAGTCTTGACGACAAGAAGAACGATGCTAATAAAGCAATCGACGATGTCTTGAAAGAAAAGACTGAAGAAATCAACAAAGCTCCTAACCTATCTGATCAAGAAAAAGCTGATCTTGTAAAAGAAGCAACTGATAAAGCCAATACTGCAAAAGACGCTATCGAAAAAGCAACTAATGATGATGAAGTAGCTAAGGCTGAAGAAAAGGGAATTTCCGACATCCTCAATGTTAAGATCCCAGGCTTAGACGACCACAAGAAGAATGCTGTTGCTGCTCTTGATGCTGCTAAGGCTGATAAACTTGCTGAAATTAACAAGGCTTCAAACTTAACTTCAGATGAAAAGACTGCTTTGACTAACAAAGTTAACAGCGAATACAACAACGCAATCGAAAACGTTAATAATGCAAAGACTAACGATGCTGTAGATGTTGCAAGAGATGCGGGTGTGACTGCAATTCTTAACATCAAGGTTCCAACTATCGAAGAAACCAAGAAAGACAGCGTTGATGCTCTTAACCAAGTTCGCGATGCTAAGAAGGAACAAATTAAGAACGCTACTAACTTGAGTCAAGATGAAAAAGACAAGTTAACTAAGCAAGTTGATGAAATTGCTGATAATGCAATCAACAATATCAACAAAGCTACTAACGACCAAGCAGCTAAGGATGCTGAAAAACAAGGTATTGAGGACATCCTTAACATCAAGGTTCCAACACTAGATGAAGTTAAGACTAATGCAAAACAAGCTATCGATGATGCATTGCAAAGCAAGACTAACGAAATCAACAATGCAACTAACTTAGATCCTGCAACTAAGAAGACTTTGATTGATGAAGCTACGAACGCAGCTAACACTGCTAAGGCCAACATTGATGCCGCAACTACCAACGATGAAGCTTTAAGTGTACAAAAAGCTGGTGTTGATAAGATCTTAGGTATCAAAGTTCCAACATTAGATGAAGCTTTGGACAAGGCATTAACTTCAATCAATGACGCTTTGAAGAATAAGTTGGCTGAAATTAACAACGCAACTTACTTACCACAAAGTCAAAGAGATGATTTGGCAAAACAAGCAAATGCTGCAGCTCAAAAAGCAATTGAAGCAGTAAATGCTGCTAAGACTAACGCTGAAGCTGCAAGTGCAGCACAAAAGGGTGTTGAAGCAATCAATAATATTGTTGTTCCTGGTCAAATAATTGACAATGGCGGTGACAATACTGGCAATGACGCCCAAGCTGCCCTTAACAACGCTAAGAGCCAAGCAGATCAAGCAATTGACCAAGCTTTAGCTAACAAGACTGCTCAAATTAACGCAGCAAGTCAATTAAGCGACGCACAAAAAGCTGACTTGATTAACCAAGCTAACCAAATTGCTGCTCAAGCTAAAGAAAACATCGCAAAGGCCACTACTCAAGGCGAAGTTAACTTAGCAATGAACAACGGTGTTGCCGAAATTAACGCTATCGCAATCCCATCATTAAGTGATGCTAAGGCTGATGCAATCAGTGACATCGACAAGGCTGCAAGTGCTAAGAATGCTGAAATCAACCGTGCAAACTTATCTGCTAAGCAAAAACAAGCTTTGAGAGCTGAATTAGCTGCCGCTGTGGCTAATGCTAAAGCTGCAATCGAAGCTGCTAACACTTTGCAAGCAGTAGCTGATGCTAAGGCAAGCGGAATTGCTGCAATTGAAGCAATTATCGTTTCTGCTAAGGCTGCAAACGAAGAACTTGCTAATGCAAACTCTGCTTATAACGCAGGCCTTCGTGCAAATGGCGCAAACAGCGCAAACGCAAACAACCAAGCTAATACAAATGCTGATCATAAGAAGCAATTACCACAAACTGGTAAAGCTAGCGATGTTCAAATTGCTTTAGCTGGTGCTGCAGCTGCAATGACTGGTTTAATTTCCTTACTTGGAGCTGGCAAGAAGAGAAAAGATAACTAATCAATTCTGCACAACGAAAAAGAGGACCGAGAGGTCCTCTTTTTTATATTGAAATTTTAGGCTCTAGATATGTACTCATATCTTTCATAATTTCGTTAAAATCAAATGATGTTAAAGTATTATTGCTGGCTTTATAAGCACTGATTACTGAAATAATTAATACTAAATGAACTTCTAGGCGCTTAGGATCACGCAGTTCTGGGATTTCACTAAAAAATGGTTCGGCTACCGCTACTAAACGATTAATTATCTCCATATTTCCCTGGTTAACCTCTTTAACAATCCCAGGTGTTTTTTGAATTGCGCGTGCAAATTGAAGATTCGTGCCAATTTTTGAGGTGGAATATAGAGGGATGAATGTCTCTAAATAAATTTTGAGCCGATGAAAAGCTAGATCTATTACGGCATCATAAAGTTCTTTTTGAGAAATAAAAAGGCTGTAAATGGGATAAACCGAACTGTGGCAAGCCTTAGCAATTGATCTGATTTTTAAGTCTTTACAGCCACTTTCATTAAATAAATCATAGGCTGTATTCAATATTTTATTTTTTGTGAATCGTTGAGTTCTGCCCATTTTTCTATCTTTCTGTCTACTAGGTACAATCCGCTAGTTAAACAATAGCAGATTTGTATATGGAAAATAAGGCGAAAACTTGAATACGGCGCAGATAGATCAATGTTGAACAGAGCTGAAAAATTAACGATAGTCTTTATAGTAAGTGGACAATGTGTCCGAGAACAAGAGCAACTGTACAATAAAATAAAAAAGGTGTCATCTTGACCCAACATAGTATAAAATTCTAAGACAGTAGGCAAAATGTATTGGAGATAAGTAATAAGTAAGGATGATTGAATGGATATCCGAATTTTGAATACAAAGAATCGAATTCAAGAAGGATTAATAGCCTCAATGAGAGAGATCCCGCTCTACCGCCTCAAAGATAAGGATGTTATTGAGAAGTCAGAGATTTCATCATCTAGTTTTTATAAATATTATTCTGATAAAAACGAGGTATTAGATGATATAGAAGCCGAATTGCTAAAAGAATATCGGACTGCTTTGAACAATGATGCTCGCCAGTTGCGGACACTGCAATTTCCACCTAATAAAAAAGATATTAGACTTTTTGTTGATAAGAATACTACTGAAATTGTGGAATATTTTAGTGAAAAGAAAAGTACTTTAGCTGTTTTGACTTCTGATAAGGGAGATCCAGGATTTACATCTGAATTAATTGAAATGACTGCCCAAGTAGTTAAGCTGTTGATGGAACACTATTTTAAGCTATACGGTCAAGAAGATATTCTTAAGCAAAAGAAGTTTAAATTGCTAATGCTATCAAAATGGTATGCGTTTTGCTTTGTGGGACCACTACTTTTTTGGTTAGAACATTCAGATGAAATGGCAATCAGAGATGCCAAAGAGCTGATTCTTTCAATGATTCTAAAGTCACCATATGATGTATCTACACATGGATTTTAAAAAGGATTCGTTTTAATACGAATCCTTTTCTTATGTATTTAATTTTTGAAGCTGTGAATTGGTGCCGGGATTAATCCTCCACGATTAATTAAACGATCACTTGGAGCTGGGTTAACAGCCATAATTGGAGCGTGTCCAAGCAAACCACCGAATTCGACATCTTCTCCAACTCCTTTGCCTGGAACTGGGATTACGCGCACTGCAGTTGTTTTGCTGTTAACCATTCCGATTGCGGCTTCATCTGCAATCATTGCACTGATAGTTTCTTTAGGAGTATCACCAGGGATGGCAATCATGTCCAGACCCACTGAACAAACCGCTGTCATTGCTTCTAATTTGGCGATATTAAGGGTGCCATTTTCAGCGGCACTAATCATACCTGCATCTTCAGAAACTGGGATGAAAGCCCCAGAAAGACCACCTACGTGGCTGCAGGCCATGATTCCACCTTTTTTAACTGCATCATTAAGCATAGCCAAGGCAGCAGTTGTGCCATGAGTCCCAACTTGAGAAACGCCGATTTCTTCTAAAACTTCGGCGACTGAATCACCAGGTGCAGCTGTTGGAGCAAGTGACAAGTCGACAATTCCAAAACCGACGCCGAGCTTTTTAGCAGCGACGCTTCCAACTAATTGTCCCATGCGAGTTACTTTAAAGGCAGTTTGTTTAATAGTTTCAGCAACAACGTCCATTGGCTGGCCTTTGACTTTTTCTAAAGCCGCTTTAATTACTCCGGGTCCAGAAACTCCCGCATTAATGACAACGTCGGGTTCGCTTACTCCATGAAAACCTCCTGCCATAAATGGATTATCTTGAACCGCATTACAAAAGACAACTAACTTGGCGTTGGTCATCATGTCGAGTTTTGAAGCATCTACGATAACTTGTCCCATTTGCTTAACTGCATCCATGTTAATACCGCTTTTGGTAGAGCCGACATTAACACTAGCGCAGACAAAACTAGTTTCAGCTAGAGCTTGGGGTAGAGAATTAATTAAAATGCGATCGCCAGATTGATAACCTTTATCAACTAAAGCAGAAAAACCTCCGATAAAGTCGATTCCTAATTCCTGGGCTGCGCGATCTAAGGTCTTGGCATATTTGACGTAGTCGTTATCTGTGCTAGCAGCCGCAATTAGCGACATTGGGGTGACCGTGACACGCTTGTTAGCAATAGGGATGCCGTATTCTTGTTCGATTTGCTGACCAACTTTGACTAAGTCTTTAGCTTTAGTTGTGATTTTGTCATAGATTTTTTGACAAGCGCGTGTGCTATCACTGTCAATACAGTCAAGTAAAGAAATTCCCATGGTAATTGTTCGGATGTCTAGGTTTTCACTAGATAGCATCTGGCTTGTTTCATAAATTTGATTTGCGTCCATGTGCCTTCTCCTTAAAGTTGATGCATTGCGTCGTATAACTCTTCATTACGCAAGTTAATTTCAACGCCAAGTTCTTTACCTAAGTCAGTGAATTTGCTAGTTAAACTGGCAAAATCTTTTTCTTGGGGCACATTAACCATCATCATCATGACAAAGTTGTCTGCCATTAATGTTTGAGAAACGTCTAAGATGTTGATATCATTTTCGGCTAAGAGCTGGCTAACTTTGGCAACGATGCCAACCTTATCTTTGCCTAATACAGTAAGAATTGCTTTCATATGATCTCCTTTATTAAAAATAATAGCTATTAACTTTAGATTCTATTGAAAAAAATAGTGTAAAACAAGACAAAGCCTAGATTCTATTGTAAAAAGATCAATCTGACAGTGCTTTAAAGAACTAGTTTTGGCTAAAAGATGCTATGCTAGGGATGAGAAATCTATTTTAATATAGAAAGGACCTACCGCATATGACAAAAGTTGGAATTATTGGTGCTTCTGGCATGGCTGGAAGTGCAATTTATAAATTAGCATCCCAAAATCCTACTTTACAAGTAACAGGGATTGTTAGAAATGAAGCAAAAGCTCACCGCGTTTTGGGCGATGATGCTAACTTAGTTATTGGTAATGTATTAACAATGAACGATAGTATGTTTAAAAACTTCGACGTAATTGTAGATGCATTTGGCACAATTCCTGCACAAGCAGGTGATCAGCTAATTTTGGCAAGAAAGTTAATTGATTTAGCTCGTAAAAATAAGATTAGGGTGATTTTTATTCTCGGTGCAGGTAGTTTGCGCACAGGAAAAGACCACCACTTAGTTGTAAAAGACATCGCACAAATGCCAGGTGCCAAAGACTGGATCAATGTTCCTGAACAACAAGTCAAAGAGCTCGACTACTTAAATGGAGTAGACGACGTTGACTGGCTGGGCATTTCTCCATCATTAACATACGAAGCTGGTCCTGCAACGGCTTATGAGCTCGGTGGCGACGACTTGCTTTATGACGAAAATGGCGAATCAAAGGTTACTAACGGCACGATGGCTAAGTTAGTTGTTAACGAAATTTTGTATCCTGAACACAGCAAGGAAAGAATCACCGTTGTAAATAAAGAGTAGCTCTCCCCCCTGATTTGATCTATACTAAAGATGCTAGATCAAATAGGGAGGACAAAAGATGCAAACTACTCGCACGCAACTACGACAAATGGCTCGTGACCAATTGAAAGGCAGTTGGCTATGGGTGATCGGCCTTTGGATATTACCACCAATTTTGGTTAATATTGTAACGGCGATTAATAATTGGATCTGGACAGGTCGATTTGAAATTGACGAAAAAATGCTGCACTTGTTTTGGTGGCAGCAATCAGGAGTAGGTTTGATTGGTTTCATTATCGGACTTGCTGCTTTAGTAATTAGTTACGGGGTTATTTATTCACAATTAGCTTTTAGAGATACCGGGAAAAAGCCCAATATCTTTAAAGCAATCTTTGCAGGATTTACCAATGGATATTTATTTAGAACGCTAATTACAAGCATTTTAGTAAATATTTTCCTGTGTTTGTGGACGATTTTGCTAATCATTCCAGGCATCATTAAGGGCTTTTCTTACTCGATGACGCCTTATATTATGAAAGACATGATTGATGCTCATCATAAAATGAGTTTTACTGAAGCAATTAGACAATCACGTAAGCTGATGAAGGGCCATAAGACGGATTTGTTTATTTTGTGGCTATCATTTAATATTTGGTACTTTATTATTGGTGTGATTGGTCTAGTATTTTTCACGATAAATGTTGAATCATACACGATGAGCGTTTTAATTACGGTTATTACAGCTGTAGCATGTTGGATTGCTTCGTTCTACATTCAACCTTACTATCGTCAAACCGTCGCAAACTTTTATCGCGAGTTAGCTGGCGACAAATTTCTTAATGGTGATTATTAAACTGAATAAAGAATAAAATTTATACTTGCTTTTTTGGCCGCATCTGATATACTATTATATGTTGATGCTGACTTAGCTCAGTTGGCAGAGCACGTCATTAGTAATGATGAGGTCGAAGGTTCGAATCCTTTAGTCAGCATAACTTAAGAGATCCAGTCGAAAGGCTGGATCTTTTTTTGCATATATTCTGATGAAATCTACAAAAATATTTTATCAAGTGCTTACTAAACAAAAGTAAGATAATTAATGATAAGATTGGATTGAAATATAGTAATTTAATCCAAATAAAAACGGAGGCTGATAATTATGACTAAAAAAGTGTTTGTGGTTGGTTCTACCGGCCGCGTGGCAACGGAATTGATCAAGGACTTGGTAAAAGCAGATATCGATGTAAAAGCTGGTGCTCGTCATCCTGAAAGAGTCGTTAAAAACGAACATGTTGAAGCTGTGAAGATTGACTTGCATGACAGTGTCGAAAATATTGCCAAGTTAATGCAAGGAATGGATGCAGTTTACTTTGTCGCTGGCTCACGCGGACGCGATTTGCTCCAAACTGATGCGATGGGGGCTGTTAAAGTGATGCAAGCAGCCGAAAAAGATGGAATCAAACGCTTTATTATGTTGAGTTCTTTGTATGCCTTAGAGCCAGAAAAATGGGAAGAAGTTTTATCAATCATTCCATCTTCTGAAACGCGTGATGAATTCACCAATTATAATATTGCTAAGTTCTTTGCGGACACTTATTTAGTAAGCAATACTAATTTGGACTATACGATTTTGCAGCCATCTAACTTGAGTGAAGAAGCTGGAACTGGTCGAATTAGTATTAATGACCAAAGAAAGTCTAGCTCTAATCCAATTGCTGACGTTGCCCAGACTTTGGCCGATATTTTGAATTATGACAACACAATTCATCAGGTTATTTTGATGAGTAGTGGGGATGAACCGATTGATGAGGCTTTAGCAAGTATTTAAAAAGATCCAGTCGAAAGGCTGGATCTTTTTGTATCGCTAAATTGCAGATTCATTAATTTTAATCAGTGTCTGTTTGTTAAGACAATACATTATTTATCTTCTAACTCCTTCATCAGATCACCATGTTTTTTGTAAAATTCATCCATGAAGGCGTCTACTGAAGGATCAGCCGCTTCGAGTTTCTTAAAAGATTTTCGATCTTTACTTGTAACCCTAAAGCTCCATGAATTGCCTGCTTTAAACATCTTCGTTTCATCTTTTAAAGGCTTATCAATCATCATTATCGACCTCCAATTGCGTTATTACATAAACATATCATGTAATAACGCAGACTACAATTTTCTAAAGCTGAAAAATGATATCTCTTATAAACATCTTCCAATTCATCTTTTATCCTCTACATGGCCATTTTTGTTATAATCATTATTACCACTGATATGGAGGAATGTTGAGAAATGAAGTATAAACAAATAATTTTTGATGTCGATGACACCCTGATCGACTTTGCAGCAACGGAAGATTTTGCCCTGCATTCTTTGTTTAATTCCCATAATTGGCCGCTGTCTAACGAATTACAGCGCCGCTATCATAGTTATAATCAAGGTTTATGGCGTGATCTAGAAAAAGGTAAGATCAATTATGAGCAACTGAGTGAGATGACCTTTCATGACTTTTTGAAAGACAATCTTGATATAGAAGTTGATGGAAATGCAGTAATGAACGAGTATCGATCATTTTTTGGCGAAGCGCATCAATTATTGCCTGGTGTAGAAGATACCCTGATCTATGCCAAAAAGGCCGGCTACAAGTTGACGATACTGAGCAATGGAGAAAAATACATGCAGCGTCATCGCTTAGAATTGGCCGGAATTAAGCAGTACTTTGACCTCATTGTGACCTCTGAAGAAGCACATTATTCTAAGCCTGATCCGCATGCATTTGATTATTTCTTCAGTCATACCCAAATTGGACCAACTGAAACTGTCTTTTTTGGTGACGGCCTACAATCAGATATTTTAGGTGCTGAAAAATATGGCTTTGATAGTATCTGGTACAATCATCGCCATCGTGAAAATAACTTGAATCTGCATCCCTTATTTGAAGTTGAAAATTACCCACAATTTGTTAAACTAATGCAAAATGACTTTAAGAAGGTATATTAAAAAGGTGATCGTTCTAGTTTTGAGCTAGAAGAAATCACCTTTTTTTTATTTTAAGTTGATAATTTGATCAAATTGTTCTTTTTCTGCAGGACTAACTGCATGTTCAATTTCAATTATTGTTTGATGAAGTCCTTGTAGAAGCGAGAAGATCTCATGATTACTATTTTCGTCAAGTCCTGACAAGCCTTCGTCGACAAGTAAGATCGGCTTGTCATGTAAAAGTGCCCGTGCTATTTCTACTTTTCTTTTTTCTCCACCAGACAGTGATAATCCTTTTTCTCCAATTACCATCTCTAAGTGCTTCTCATCTGCTAGGTAGTCTAGTTTCACTGTCTTTAAGATGTTAATTAATTTATCTAAAGGGATGTCATTTCCCAAAGTTAGGTTAAAACGCAAGGTATCCGAAAAAATATAAGTATCTTGTCCGATAATTCCAAAATTCGTTAAAAAATTAGACCGATTTAGAGTTTCATCTACTAAAATCTCACCACTGATTAATGGTATTTCGTTGAGTAGTGTCTTGATCAATGTTGATTTACCAACCCCGGATCTACCAGTAATTAGTACTTTTTCACCTTTCGAAATTGTAAAATTGATATCGTTTAAAATTGCGCGCCCCGCGTATCCTAAGTCGCAATTTTCAAAAATGATTTTTTCTTGAGCAGGTAGATGAGTAAACTTCAAATTATCAAAACTTTTCTGTGGAGCGGGTTTTAATGCTTCATTTTTAAAGAGAGGACTAACCGAAGTCAATTGGTTAGAGATATTGACGATTGAAATAATCGGGCTAGTTAAGCGATCAGAAGCTAGAAATAGTGAGATTAATCCTCCCACAAGGATTTGACCCTGAACAACGAAGTAAGTGCCGACGGATAGAGAAATTACCATTGACAGAGAATAAGCTATTTGTGCATAAAAATTAGAAGTATTACGGCGAAAGTTCATTAAAAAGTATTTCTTTTCTTCTAACACCAGGGCATTTTGAACTAATGCTTTGAATTTATTGAAGCCATTTGCGTGTCTAATAGTTTCAAAGCCATGTACTGCATCACTTACTTTTAAATTATAGTTTTCGTAACTTTTATTCCAATTCTTAGTTCCAGTTTGAATCCACTTACGAGTTAAGCGTGGAATAGCTGCTGGAATTAAACCGCAAACTAGGAAAACAAAAGCCGCAATCCCATTAATACTGAAAATATAAATTAAAGAGACAATAGTTTGTTCAATGCAGTAAATTAACATAATTGTCGAATCAATACATTGGCTCTCAATTTGTTTAACATTAACATTGATAAAGTTTAGTGTGTTAGACATTTTCTTAGAATCGGGAGCTTGTGCGAAATTGTTAAAAGCTGTTGATCTCAAAATGAGGTTGCTTGATTTAGTGATTTTGCCCCAAAATAACTGCCACAGGTAAAAATTAATATTCAAAAAGAGCATTAGGCAAAGATATAAGACTAGGACCTTTGGGATATTGCTGAAGCGTTTTTGGGAAAGCGTGTTAGTGATTTGACCGATAATGTATGGTGAAATTATGCCGTCTAAAGCAGAAAAGGTACTAGTAATGATAGTAGCAAGAAATAAAGCTTTGTTTTTTGACACTAAGCGTTTAAAGAAAGAAGTGAGAGTCATTTTGGTTACCTTCTTTGAGTAATAATTAAGATAGAAGTCTGTAACTAATAAAAATTTAATTTTATTAGTTAAATATAGCACAAAAAATGAAAAATCAAATATTTTTTTAATAATCATCTTTATTAGATTGGTTAAACTAATGCAAAATGACTTTAAGAAGGCATATTAAAAAGGTGATCGACCTAGTTTTTGGCTAGAAGAGATCACCTTTTTAATTATCACAATAAATCATTTATTTTTCGTATCCGACCATCAAGCCGCCATTTTCTGCGTAAAAGCTGCACAAAGCTCCACATTCACCAATTGAAACATCGGCATCTGGAAACTTAGATAAAATTAACTCCTTGAAATGTTCAGCTCCGTTTAAATTTTGTACGTGATCAATTTGAACACGTCCGCCAATATAACCTTTTTTGATCATATCTTTGAGCATTTTGACTTCGGCTTTTTTGACACCACGAGCCTTACCCAATAATTCAAATTCACCTTTATTGTTGGCAGTGCCGATCACATTTAATTTTAAGATATCGGCAATTTTTGCAACGGCTGGAGTAACCCGACCATTATTAGCTAGGTTGGCTAATTCTTTCAAAACGAAAATCAAACCAATGTGGTGCTGATAACTTTCAGCTTCTTTGACGATTTCTTCAAATGAGAACTTCTTGTTAACTAGTCTAGCAATTTTATGAGCAAGCAGTTGCAATTGTGGACCAGCTGAACGAGAATCAAAGACTAAGATTTTAGCCTTAGGATTTTTCTCGTGATACATCTTAGCGGCTTGTACTGCGGCATTGTAGCTGCCAGAAAGGGCACTCGTAATTGTAATAACGAAGATTTCGTCGGCACCTTCATAAGCTTTTAGCCAAGCATCAATGTTTGGACAAGATGATGTCGAACGTGCAGTTGTTTCTTTTAATGCTAATAAAAATTGTCCTTGATCTAAATTTTCGTCATCGAGCCAAGTTTTACCGTCAACTTCTAAAGAGAGTGGGACACTGATATGTTTAACTCCATCAATAGTTTTATCTGAAAAGTTGGCACTTGAGTCTGTAATAATTCTTGTAGTCATTGATCTTACCTCCCGGTATGAATCTATCTCTAACATTTTCTTTAGTCTATAAGATTAAAAATATAGTGTCAAAAAATATGATGAATAGTTAAAGTTTCACGTGAAACTAAAACGCACTACCTGTAGCTTAGGCAGTGCGTTTGAATTGAATGCTTTTATTTTTTCTAGGCCCGCAATAAAAAGCCGAATAAGCTGCCGACCAGAACTAAAGCTAGAATTGGCAGGACTAAGTAAGATACAAATGCAAATGCCAGTCCTACCAAGAATAGGAAACCGATAATTTTAATAATACCGATTCCTAATTTCCATAAAAGCCAAATTATAAATAAAGTCATAATCAGACCTAACATTGTTTTTACCTCTAATATTAAAAATATGGCGCTAGACACCAGGTTATTTATATTAAGGAATATCTTAGATCAATTTTATTTGGAAAGATAGAGTAGGAGTGTATTCTTAATAAATATTTATTCAATCGCTGAGATACTTTTTCTTACGTAAATAAAGACTAGAAGCAATTACGCAGATCAAACATAAAACTAAAACACTGAAAAAGCCCCACGAACTTGTTTTACCAGGGATGCCGCCAACATTCATTCCCCATAAGCCACCAATTAAAGCTGGAATTGAGATAATTAAGGCGACTGTATCAAGATACTTCATTAAGTGATTCAAATGTGAATCCATCATCGACCCAAAGAGACCACTGACTGAATTAAGCAGATCTTCATAAACATCGATCATTTTATTCAAGCGGCGTTGTTCTACTCGAACCTGGTCAAGTAGTGCATCAGAAGCGTTGCTATTTTTACAATAATCAAAAAAAGCCCTCAAAGTCTCATCTTGATCGCTCATGGTGTGTTTAAGATAGACAATTTCGTGAGTCAGATCAGTTACATCACGCAGCGCCTGGGTGGAAGTGGTCTTACGAGCCAGATTGTCTAAACGATCAATTTCAGTTTTGATTTTTAACATTCTTTTTTGAAAATGATCGGCTTGAAGCAAGAGCACTTTCAAGATATAGTTACTAATTTTTGTTTGAGCTGTTGGAGCAGGCAATTGATCAATAATTTTAGTTCCAGAAATGATTAAATGATCGAAGTTAAAAATCATAATTGTTGGAAACAGTTTTTTCTCAACTGGTCCAGTCCCATTTTCCAGGTCAAAAGTGACAAGTAAGTAGGCGTTTTTTAAGTTAGTATTGGTCAAGTCTGAAAAGCGCGATACTTCCACTGATGATTTGGACTTTTCAAAGATAACTGGATCTAGTTTGAATTGCTTTTCAAGTATCGTTAGTTCTTCTGATTGAGCATTTTGTAAAAAAATAAATTGATTTTTACTATAAGTTTTTACTATCATAATTTTTTCGTTCTTTCTATAAAATACTCTAAAAATATAGTTTTGCTTACTATATCATGAGTGCAGATCAAATTGTTTAAAAAAGCTCAAATTATTGATATAACGCAGTTTTTATGTATATAACAAGTTATTAAGAAAGATTTAAGACGAAACTTTTTAGAACGTCTGAGTAGGTGAAATAATAAGTGCATGCTAATATTTAATTAACACATAACTTAAAAGAGAAAATTGGCCAATAATCTTAATTAAGTTTGTTATCACTCTATCCATAGAAAGGACAGATTATTATGAATGACAAACACGGTTTAAAAGACAAGGTAGCAGGTAAGTTAAAAGAAGTTGAAGGTAAAGTTACCAGAGACAAGGCCCGTGAGCTTGAGGGAAAAGCTCAACAAGCTAAGGGAAAAGTAAAAGACAAGGCTAACGATGTCAAAGAAGATTTAGAAGATTAGTTTTTAAATAAACGAAACTTCTATTAGGTTAAAGAAGGGAGCGATCATCATGCTTCATTGGTTATGGGTTTTAATCGTTGGTGGCGTAATTGGATTGATTGCTGGAGCCATCACACACAAAGGCGGTTCAATGAATTGGATCGTAAATATTATTGCAGGTCTGGTAGGTTCATCTTTAGGTGAGGCATTGCTTGGAGCCTGGGGACCACAAGTTGCTGGCATGGCAATTATCCCATCATTATTGGGAGCAATTATCTTAGTGATCTTAGTATCATGGATTCTCTCAATGATTAATGGAAATAAAGCTAGAGACTAACATTAAAATACATAGAAATAAAACTCAAAAAGTGATACATTCCCTGTCAAGTAGACAGGAGAAATACATAAAGCTTTTAATCCTCAGCTGATTGATCAGCTGAGGATTTTTTTTGCTTCTTTGATTTTCTTTGTCTCTATATCTTGCCAGTATTTTTCAATTCGATGATTTGGAGCGATGGGACAATTCTTAAGATTGCCTTTCATTGCTTCTTTGCGCATTTCACCTGCAGTTAAACCGTTAAATCGCTTTTGTGGATCTTCATTGATGTAATAATCTATTGTCTTATGAATAGAAGCAGTAAGTTCATCATAACTAGCCACTAGAGGATGAAGAACTACTCGCATTTCTTTAATAATACCTTGCCATCCTTCCATGGGTCCATTGTCAATACAACAACCAACTCGAGACATTGATTGAATCATGCCTTGTTTTTC
>NZ_CANBCP010000002.1 GCF_947367085.1 uncultured Lactobacillus sp.
CCCCCCCCCCCCCCCCCCCCCCCCCCCCCCCCCCCCCCCCCCCCCCCCCTAACTGCCCCCGCCCCCCCCGACAACTCCACCTACGCCTTCGTCGGCAGCGTCAGATGTGTATAAGAGACAGATATTATTAACTTCTTTTTTAAAATTACTCCCATAAAGATACTTACTATTAGTTAAATATTTATTACATGCTAAGCCAATTATTGAAACTGTTACTCCAGCATTTTGTTTAGCATTGTTAGCCCACTTAAAAGATCGATACCCAAAAGAAATTTCTATTGACATTTTAAAGATTTGAGGCCATAAAATAGGGACTTGTTGTCCTTGAATAATAGAATTCGTAGTAACAAAGCCTAACTTTGCAAAACTATTTTGAAGATACTTAGCTCCCTGTATAAACCAACCAGTAATATAGTCTAAAGAATTAGCCCCTTTTATAAAGGGCATAACACAGTGCAGATCACTTTTTTGAATACTATTCATCTTTCTTGCTCCAAGATATGGTGGATTACCAAACAAGTAAACCTCATCAGCTTTATCATGTGGCATTACTTCTTCCCAATCAAGTCTCAAAGCATTGCCACAAATAATAGCTCCAGCATGTTGTAAAGGTAGTGTAGGTCTAACAGCATCTTGAATTTCTTCATGTAACTTAACATTCATTTGGTGTTCAGCAATCCATAATGAAAGACGTGTAGTATCACAAGCAAAATCATCAATTTCGATTCCATAAAATTGATCTAAAGTGACTGATGGAATATACATTGTTTGATATCCCAAATTATTTTGTTCTTTCAAAATATCAATTTCAAGTTGGCGTAGTTGCTTATAAGTAACAATTAAGAAATTTCCTGAACCACAAGCAGGATCCATAAACTTGATCTTACCGATTCGTTCATAAAGGGCATTTAATTTTTTATTATTCCCCTTTGCTTTTTCAAATTTCTCTTTTAAATCATCAAGAAATAGTGGCTTAATAACTTTCATAATATTAGGTACAGATGTGTAGTGCATACCTAAATGAGAACGACTATCTTCACTAGCAACAGCTTGCATCATTGAACCTAAAATATCAGGATTAATTTGATCCCATTCCAGTTTTTCACCAGCATCAATAATTAACTTTCTTGATTTAGCAGTAAACTTTAAAGATTCATGTGGATCTTTAAATAAATCCCCATCAACATATGGAAACTCCATTAACCAACTTGGTGTATTTTCGGAACGATTCTTTTTCTCTACATCAAGTACACCAAATAACTTACTAATGAAATCATCTAAATCACTACCATCTAAGTTGGTTAGTTGTTTAATCTTATTAGTAAACAAGTTCTTCGAAAATATATCTGTATCTTCAGCAAATAAGCAAAATAAAATTCTTATCAAAAAAAGGTTTAATCCATGTCTACTTACATCGGGATTATCTTTAACAATAACATCATAAAGCTTAGCAAATCTTTCTGCCGCTCTAATATCAGCTGGATTCTCTTTATCAAAATCTGCCTTTTCAATACCATTCCAAGCCAAAAAGAACTCAAACTTTTGAGGTAATCTTTCAAAAGGAGCAGTCAAAGTATCTTCGGTCTTAGTATCATATGCCAGAACTTCTTTAAAATCAGTTACTAAGATATATCTTGGCTTTGAGCCCAACTCATCAATCTTTTCTTTAACATCAGTAAAAGCCTGCATTAGTTCACCATTAGTTTGCTTGTAATATAACTTATTCTTTAAGTAAACCTCACCAGGAACATCAGAAAGATTATTTATTCCCTTTCTTAATTTAGTAATCGTTGCTTTAGGGATGTTATATACTCCCAAAAAGTCATAAATAAAGCTACTCTTATCATCTTTCTCAATAATATTGGATATTTGATCTTCTATTTCAGTTATTGCCATATTATGTTCCTCGCATAAATAATATTCATTAATACTATTATCGTTGAATCTAACATCTAACTCAATACTTCAAACATAACAAAAGCCCTTAGTTATCACACTAAGAGCTTCTTCTTTTTGGCATACTTCTATGTCAATTAATACCTTTTTAAGTAGTTTTTGTTCCTGTTAAATGCTGATATATCGGCATTCCAACTCTAACTAACATAATAGTTTTATTCCCATTCAATAGTGGAAGGTGGCTTACTGGTGATATCATAAACTACACGGTTAATGTGGTCACATTCATCTACAATTCTAGTAGAAATCTTGCTCAAAACATCCCATGGCAATCTTGCAAAGTCTGCAGTCATACCGTCAATTGAAGTTACGGCGCGAATACCGATAGTATAGTCGTAAGTTCTGCCATCGCCCATGACACCGACTGAACGAATACCTGGCAGCACTGTGAAGTATTGCCAAACATCTTCTTGAAGGCCAGCATTCTTAATTTCTTCACGTAAAATTGCATCAGAATCACGCACAATCTTGAGCTTATCTTCAGTAACTTCGCCAAGAACGCGAATACCAAGACCTGGGCCTGGGAAAGGCTGACGCCATACTAAGTCATGTGGAATACCTAACTTTTCACCCAGTTCACGAACTTCATCTTTGAACAACTTACGAAGTGGTTCAATTAATTCAAAGTGCATGTCTTCAGGAAGACCACCAACATTATGGTGAGACTTGATAGTTTGAGCAGTGTTAGTTCCTGACTCAATAACATCTGTATATAAAGTACCTTGTGCTAAGAAGTCAGCATCTTTTAACTTCTTAGCCTCTTCGTTAAAGACTTCGATAAATTCTTTACCGATGATCTTACGTTTTTGTTCAGGGTCAGTTACGCCCTTGAGCTTATTTAAAAATCTTTCTTGAGCATTAACGCGAATAATGTTAACACCAAGATCCTTGTTTAAGGCCTTCATTACTTGGTCGCCTTCGTCTTTACGAAGCATCCCGTGATCAACAAAAATTGCAGTTAATTGATCGCCAATTGCCTTGTGAAGCAAAGTTGCAGTAACGCTTGAATCCACACCACCAGAAAGGCCCAAGATAACTTTCTTATCGCCAACTTTATTGCGGATTTCTTCAACTTGCATATCGATGAAGTCATCCATAGTCCAGTTAGCTTTAGCATTGCAAACTTTAAAAGCAAAGTTCTTCAAAACATCTAACCCGTATTCTGAATTACGAACTTCAGCGTGAAATTGAATGCCGTAAAATTTCTTTTCATCGTTAGCAATTGCAGAAATTGGACAATTCTTGCTCTTGGCAGTTACCTTAAATCCGGCTGGAGCCTTAGTTACCAAATCCCCGTGACTCATCCAAACGTATTGCTCTCTTGGTAAGTCCTCAAATAAGACTGCATTAGGATCCGTTACTTCGATATCAGCACGCCCATATTCTGAGTTATCAGCTTTTTCAACGCTACCGCCTAAGTCGTAACTCATAAGTTGCATCCCGTAACAAATTCCCAAAATTGGAATGCCTAACTTGAAGATTTCAGGATCAACTTTCAAAGCACCCTCATCATAAACACTATTTGGGCCACCAGAAAAAATAATTCCCTTAGGATTCATTTCTTTGATCTTTTCAATGCTCAAGTCATGTGGTAAAAGTTCTGAATAAATACCGAAATCACGAATTCGACGAGTAATCAATTGATTGTATTGACTACCAAAATCTAAGACAATAATTTTATCAAAGTCGCTAAGATTTTTTGTTGCCACGTTTTTGCTCCTTTTGTTCATCTACATTTTTAATTAACTTTACTAGGAAAAAAATAAAAGGTCAATCAAAAATATTAAAATCAGTAAAATTGTTCGGTTTTACAAGACTGCATCACTTAAAATACAAGTAAAAAGCTGAATAATAAAATCCTTTTCGCAAACTTAATTCGCCTTTTTCTGTAAATTTGCTTGTTTTCTAAAGACGATTTTGCTAACATAAAAGGCAACTTAATAATACTTATATATCGTCGAAATAAGGTCGACAGTCTCTACCCGGAACCATAAATTCTGGACTATAGGTAAAACGTCAGATAATTGAGCAATTTAATTAAGGACCTCTTTTACCCTTTAGTCGGGTATGAGTAGGTCCTTATTTGTTTGCTTTTTGGAGGAAATTTTGAAGTTACTAGAAGAAAGAATTCGTAGAGATGGTGCCGTTTTACCTGGTGATGTCTTAAAGATAAATTCATTTTTGAATCACCAAGTTGATCCAGAACTAATGATGCAAATAGGTCAAGAGTTTGAACGTCTTTTTAAAGAAAGCGGCGTAACTAAGGTTTTAACATGTGAAGCATCTGGAATCGCACCTGGTGTAATGACTGCATATTGTTTAAAGGTGCCAATGGTTTTTGCAAGAAAGAAAAAGCCATCAACACTTAACGATGCAGTATATTGGGCAGACGTATTTTCTTATACTAAAAAAGTTACTAATAAGATTTGTGTTGAAGAAAAATTCTTAAGTAAAGATGACACATTATTGATCATCGACGACTTTATTGCTCATGGCGAAGCTGTCAAAGGAATGGTTAATATTGCAAAACAAGCTGGTTGTAAAATTGCTGGAGTCGGTGCAGTCGTAGCCAAAGAATTCCAAGGCGGAAACGAATGGATTAGAGAGCAAGGCTTACGTTTAGAGCCTCTTGCAAATATTTCAAGTTTTGAAAATGGTCAGGTTCACTTTGTAGGAGAATAATAATGCAAAACAAAAATACCCAAGTTAACCACAAAAAAGCAGCTCTCTTAGGTCTGCAACACCTCTTAGCCATGTATTCAGGAGCCATTGCTGTTCCACTTTTAATTGGTACCGCGTTGAAATTTAACTCAACACAGATGACCTATCTAGTTTCAATTGATATCTTCATGTGTGGTCTGGCAACTGCATTGCAGCTATTAAGAAATAAGTACTTTGGAATTGGTTTACCGGTTGTTTTAGGATGCGCCATCCAAGCTGTTGCTCCTTTACAGATGATTGGAAAGAAATTTTCTATCGGAACAATGTATGGTGCAATTATCGTTGCTGGTATTTTTGTATTTTGTATTGCGGGATACTTTTCTAAGATCAAAAAGCTTTTTCCACCAGTTGTAACTGGCTCCTTGATTACGGTTATTGGTTTATCGCTAATTCCAGTCTCTATTCAAAATATCGGTGGTGGCAGTGCCGCTGCTAAAAACTTTGGCGATCCTAAAAATTTAATTACTGGTTTTATCACGGTTGCAATTATCTTAGCTCTCCAAGTATGGGGGAAAGGTTTTATTAAATCGATTGCCGTATTGATTGGTTTAATCATCGGGACTTTAATTGCTGCAGCTTTAGGGATGGTTACTTTAACACCTGTGAGCCAAGCTTCATGGTTTCACTTACCACAACCGTTTTACTTTGGAATGCCACAATTTGAATGGTCATCAAGTCTAACTATGATTATCATTGCCCTTGTTTCTATGGTTGAATCAACTGGAGTTTTCTTTGCAATAGGTGACCTATTAAAAAAGGACATCACAGCGAGCGATCTTAAAAAAGGTTATCGCGCCGAAGGTTTAGCTCAAATCTTAGGTGGAGTATTCAACACCTTCCCTTATACTACTTTTTCTCAAAATGTGGGCCTGCTCGAACTATCTGGAATCACCACCAAAAAACCAATCTACTGGGCTGCTGGATTTTTAATGTTAATGGGATTACTTCCAAAATTTGGTGCTTTAGTTACTATTATTCCTACTTCTGTATTAGGTGGGGCAATGCTTGTCATGTTCACTATGATCGCGGTTCAAGGAATGCGAATGCTCAAAAATGTTGATTTTGAAGACTCTCGAAACATTTTAATTGTAGCAATATCGATCGGCCTAGGATTAGGAGTTACAGTTTATCCACAGCTTTTCCAAAACCTACCTGAAACTGTTCAATTATTCTTAGGCAATGGAATCGTTGTTGCTAGTTTAAGTGCAACTTTACTCAACATTCTCTTTAAGGGCAAAGAAGGTTTGCACAATGACAAAATTATTAAGCGCGAAGAAAAAGCGGACAGTCAAGTATTTGACAATCCACTTTAATTTTCAAAATATTAAAAATCAATCTGCTTTCCGTTGACACTCACTTCATATTCTAAGCTTTGCAAATCGACATGTAATTCTGCTTTTCGACTTTTATCATGATTCATGCGAATAATTCTAATCTCATGGTCGCTAGGAGTTGTAACTTTAATTTTGCCATCAAGATCAAAAGCCGTTTCTGTATTTCTAAATCTAAATAAGTTTAAGAGTTTTGCGACAACTGGACGCTTAACTTCATCAGAAACTTCCTGACGACTATAATAGTGACGATTAATATTGCGTCCTTCTTTAGTTTCTTCTAAGAGCTTAATATCGTTTTTGCCAGCAAGCATCCCTACATAGTATACTTGAGGAATTCCTGGAGCAAAAACTTGTAACAAACGGGCAATAAAGTATTTTTTATCATTATCACCCAAGGCAGAATAAAAAGTTGTATTAATTTGATAAATATCTAAATTATGGTACTCAGCACTTGAGTACTTTTTTTTGACGTTTGCACCAACTTTATATAGTTCTTGGCTAGTATAGTCAACTTCATCAGGACTTAAAATATCACGAGCATCAACTACTCCAATCCCGTCGTGAGTATCTAAAGTAGTAAACTGCTTCATCGGACACTTATTTAGCCAATCGGCCAAGCGTTTACTTTTGCCACTATATAATGAATATAATGTCACCATTGGCAAAGCAAAGTCATAAATAAAGTAGCCATGCTTTGAAATCTTAAATGGCATTGAATAATGTTCATGAATTTCAGGTAAGATCATCGCTCCCTTAGCAGCGATATCATCACGCACCTCAGCTAATAAATCCCAAATTTCTGGTTCTACGAAGAAGTCATTACTATCAAGTTTTTTGACTGCATAAGCAAATGCATCAAGTCTAATAATATCAGCCCCGTGATCAATTAACTGATTTAAAGTTTCTTTGATAAATTCTTTTGTGACCTTTTTACGTACATCTAAATCAATTTGTTCAGGCCCAAAAGTATTCCACAATTTTTCGCTAGTGCCATCAGTAAATGTGATTTCTTGATATGGAGCGCGATCTTTTCTCTTATAGATCAAATCAACATCGGCCTTAGTTGGTCGATCTTTTGGCCAAAATTTGTCCCAACTCAAGAATAAATCAGCATAGTGGCTTTGATCCTTTTTTTCTTGAAAATCCTTATAATACTTAGACTGACGCGAAATATGGTTAATCATAAAGTCAAACATCAAATAATAATCTTCACCTAATTTTTCAATATCAGACCAATCACCAAATTTAGGATCTACCTTCGTATAATCCGTTGGCGCAAAGCCGCGATCACCAGTTGATGGGAAAAATGGCAGTAAATGCACACCACCAACTGCTCCTTTTAAATCTGTATGTAAAACATCATCTAGATCTTTAATATTCTTACCTAAGCTGTCAGGATAAGTAATCAGCATTACTTTGTTAGAAATTGTCATTATTTTTTCTCCCTAATCGATTGCCTTAAAATGATACAAATATGCTTTAAAGTCTCCATGTTCAACTGGATCATAAAGACCTAAATTCATCAATTCATCTCCGCCGTAAACCTTGTGAGTGTTTTGATCTTCATAATGCTTTTCTGGATCAAGACCAACTAGCTTTGTCTTAGTCAAATATGGTTGCGCACTTGCCATTACTTTAACCACTGATAAAACTGCTTCAGTTTTATCTTTTGAAACAGTTTCCCAGGCACATTGATTGCTAGTTTGAGCACTCTTTAAACGATAAAAAGTTCCATATTGGGTAACTTGTCTAATTTTCTTATATTCTGCAACCTGATCCTTAACTGCTTGACGATCTTCTGAGCTCATCTTAGTTAGATCAAGTTCGTAACCTAAGTCACCCCACATAGCAACAATTCCACGCGTATTAAATGGTGTAATTCGACCATTTTGTTCATTTGGACTAACTGAAACATGAGAAGTCATCATTGATTGTGGATAAGCTAAACTAGTACCATATTGAATACTCAATCTATCAATTGCATCACTGTCATCACTAGCCCAAATTTGTGGATTGTAATATGCCATACCAGCATCAAAGCGACCACCACCACCAGAACAGCCTTCAATTAAAAGATCTGGATAAACGTCAACTAATCTTTCTAATAAGTCATAAAGCCCTAAAACATAACGGTGGTAAACTTCACCTTGTCTTGAACTTGGTAAATCTGCCTCATAAATATCTGACAAGTGACGGTTCATGTCCCATTTAATATAATCAATTTTCCCTGAAGCAAGAATCTTATTCATCTGTTCAAAAATGTTGTCACGGACTTCTTTTCTGCCTAAATCCAAAACATATTGATTACGAGATGGACTTGGAGTTCTACCAGGTACGTGCATTAAGTAGTCAGGATGTTCTTTGTATAAGTTTGAATCCATGGAAATCATTTCCGGTTCAAACCAAAGACCAAATTTCAAGCCTTGTTTGTGCACATAATCAGCAAAGTGATCTAAGCCATTAGGGAACTTTTTCTTAAAGACGGTCCAATCACCCAAAGAAGAATTATCATCATCACGATGACCAAACCAGCCATCGTCTAAGACAAACATTTCAATGTCCATCTTTTTGGCATCATCAACGATTGGCTTTAACTTTTCTTCAGTAAAGTCAAAGTAGGTTGCTTCCCAATTGTTGACTAAGATTGGACGAACTTGATCTTTATACTTACTTCTAATAACACGATCATGAATCAAACTGTGGAAGGCTTGACTCATTTTATTTAAGCCTTGAGCCGAATAAACCATCAAAACTTCTGGCGTTTGAAAACTATCCTTAGGATCAAGCTCCCAGTTAAAGTTGAAATCATCAATTCCAATATTGACATGAGTTTGAGCGAATTGATCTTTTTCTACTTCAAACTTGTGATTACCAGAGTAAACAAATGCAAAACCATAAGCATCCCCGGCAAATTCAGTTGTATCAGGATCAACCAAAGCCATAAATGGATTCATTTGGTGACTAGAAGTACCACGGTGACTAGCATAAACATGAATACCTTGATTGATTTTACTGCGGTCAACCCGTCTTTCATGAGCGTGTGCTCCAGGTAAAGTAATTGATTCAAAGTCACGATCAACAAAATCAATCTGCATTGAAGCAACCTTTTCAATATTAACTGGATCATTGCCATTATTAACAACTTTGACTGAACGGGTAATTACTGGACGATCGCGGTAAATCGTATATGCCAATTCGAATTCAACTTGGCTTTTTTCGTCAAGTAAGTTAACAATTAAAGTTTCAGCTTCATCATCGTTTTCTACAAATGAATGTGGCAATCCTACTAAATCTGGCTTACCTGCAACAATCTTATAGCCTTGGTAGGTCAAAAAGAGCGCATTAGAACCATCTTTTTGACGAACAACAGCAGCTGGAGTATGATAGTCCATTTCGCCAGCGCTGCTATATTCTTTAGGCAAAGAGTCACGAGAGAATGTTCTATCAAGTGAGCCTGGCAAGTTACCAGAAAAGCCACGATCTACCCGAGGATAGCGTAATTGACCATGATAATTTTTAATCGCTTTACCAAAATATAAATGAGCCAAAGTTTTCCCATCTTCAACAGATAGTAAATATGAAATTTGATCATTATGTAAATGGAATACCTGCTCGTCTTTATTAAAAGATATCATCTGCATATTTTTCTCCTAAATTAATTCTTTCCTTTAGTCAAAAAGCTAGAACCTTACTGCAGTTCTAGCTTTTGATTTTTTTCAAAATGTCCTAATTATTTAACCGCACCATTGCTCATACCAGCAATAATATTCTTTTGGAAAATTAAGTAAACAATAGTAATGGTGATAATACCTACAACATAAGAAGCAAAACTTGGACCATAGTCGTTGAAGTATTGACCTGTATAGTTGTATTGGAACAAAGGAAGTGTCCACATTTTTGAATCTCTGTTCAAAATTAACAATGGAAGCATAAAGTCATTCCAGAACCACATTGCATTGATAATCAAAGTTGTAGCATGCATTGGCTTTAACAATGGGAAAATGATCTTAAAGTAAGCAGTAAATTTATTAGCACCATCAATTTCAGCTGCTTCATCTAAACTTTCTGGTACGCTTTGTTTAATATAGCTAACATAAAGAAAAAGTGTCTGTGGAACAGCGTAAGTCAGATACAAAATAATCAATCCCCACATATTAGCTAATCCAAGTTTACTCATCATAACTGTAATAGGAATCATAATTACTTGGAAAGGAACAAAGATACCAATAATCAGTAAGATGTACATCCAATTGAAGGCCGTCTTTTTAGACATGTTTCTTGCAATCGAATAAGCTGCCATTGGAACGAAAATCATTACTAAGATAATTGATCCCACAGTAATAACAATTGAATTCCAGAAATAGTTAAGAACACCATCTGCAAACAATCTTTGGTAGTTGGCAATTGTCCAAGGATTCGGCCAAGCAAAGAAGTGTTCCATAATTTGCTTAGTATCTTTGAATGAACTAAGAATTGTATATAGAAGTGGGATAAGAATTAATATTCCTCCAACTACAAGGAGTGCATAGTCCCAAAATTTTTTGGTTTTATTATCTTTTTCCATTCTTAAAGTTCCTCCTTAATCAACCCCATACTTATTCGACAATTTAATTTGAATAAATGAGACAATTGCAATCAAAATGAACAAGACAATCGCAATCGCATTGGCATAACCGAATGAATTATTGTTAAAAGCATAATTATAAACAAGCAAACCCAGTGATGTAGTTGAGTTATTTGGTCCACCAGCAGTCATTGCGAAGATTTGGTCAAATGCTGTCAAACCTGACTTCAACGCTAAAATGAAGACCATTGAAATGCTTGGTAACATATATGGCAATTCAATTTTCCAGAAGATTTGCCGACTATTAGCTCCGTCAACTGAAGCGGCTTCTTTAATTTCATCAGGAATACTTTGAAGTCCTGCCAAAAAGATAATAATTGGCATTGCGACACCTTGCCATAACAATACAAAGATCGTGGCAATAATTGCTCCAACATTTGATCCTAACAAACTAGTTTGAAGCCAACTAATATGTAAAAAGTTCCCAATTGCAGGCAAACCATAGTTAAATATTTGTTTAAAGATCAAGGCTACTGTTAAGCCAGCTAATACTGCTGGGAAGAAAAACCAAGCTCTAAAGAATGTTTGACCTTTAATCTTTGAATTTAAGGCTCTTGCTACCAAAATTCCGATTACAATTTCGCCAACGATCAGACAAATTGTCAAAATCGCAGTAAAGCCGATAGACTTAGCAAAATTTTGATCCATGAAGAGTAACTTATAGTTATTTAAACCAACAAACTTGTAGTTATAAGTCAATCCTGTCCAATTAGTAAAACTGTAAAATGCTCCTTGAAATAATGGAAAATAGAAAAATACAGCTTGTAAAATCAATGGGACTATAAGAAATAGCCAGCCCCAATGTTTTTCTAGAAAACTCTTTGATTTCATTTTTGATTCTCCTTAGTTAGAAGCTTTCATTGGGTTAAAGAAAGTATTCATATCATTAACCATTTGTTGTTTATTACCTGTCATCAAGTAACTTGCCGTTAAGTTAAAGAAGTCATTTTCACTCGTCCAATCTTGAGCAAGCCATACCATATCATGTTTAGTAAAGGCTAATTGTGAAAGACCACCTAGTTGTGAATTAGGACCCTTTTGTTTAACCCCTTTAACTGCAACAGGACTTCCATCAACGTCGTAGTATTTTTGCATTGCTGCTGGGGTAGTCATATAGGCAACAAATTTTTCAGCAGCTTTTTTATGCTTAGACTTAGCAGAAATTGATAAAGCTAAATCTCCAGATCCGACTGTCATTTCATGACCTGCTTTAGCAGCAGGAAAAGCAAATGTTCTTACTTTAAACTTAGGCTTTTGCTGATTAATCATTGGTAAAGCCCAAGAACCATTTGGCATGATCAAACTCTTTCCACTTGCAAAAGAAATAACCGCATCGTTATAACTTGCACCTCTCCAGTTCTTTTGAGCATTAAATCTTAACAAATTAAGACGATTGAAATCCTTTTGAATATAAGGATTATTTACTTTGATACTGTTTGGAGCAGAAAATCTCAATAAATCATTTGCTTGTTTGGCTCCGCCAGTAACAGTGGCTAATGATAATTGATGGTAACCATTTAAAGTCCATGGTTCAGTTCCGGCCACTGCAAATGGAGCCTTGCCACTACTTTTAATCTTCTTAACAAGAGCTTCAAATTCGCCCCATGTCTTTGGTGGTTTTATTCCTAGCTTTTCAAATTCGGTTGCATTATAGAAAAAGCCATAAACATTTGCACTCAATGGTGCATTATAAATTTTGCCGTTTATCTTAAATGAATCAGCATAGTGATTTTTGATATTTTTAATATATGGGGCATGGGTCATATCTTCGAAGTAACCAGCTTTAGCCCATTCTCGATAATCAATGTTTTGTGGATAAATATTGATTACATCAGGAACATCACCTGAAAGCATTCTTGTTTTTAATACAGTTCCTGCATTAGGAACATCTGATTCTTTAACGTGAATGTTAGGATTCTTCTTTTCAAAGTCCTTAATGATCTCTTTTAAAGTACCAGACATTTCTTTTTTCTGATTGAAAAACTCAATCGTAACTTTTTTATCTTTTTGACTCTCTTGACTAGTGCCTTTATTGCCACAAGCTGTTAAAGTCAGGCCGAATGCAGCTAGCCCAACTAATGCTAGTTTTTTGACCCATTTTTTCATATAGTTTCGCTCCTCCAAATTTAAATTTACTACTTAAAGTCTTAAACTTAAGTAAGCGTTTGCAATTAACAAATTAATAATACCTCACTATAGATAATTTTCAATGGATTTTCACAAATTTACACATTTATTTTTTATATTTCCTTATTTTTAGCTATTAGTGATATGATAATTTACATATGGAGGTGGAAATCATGCCTGTAACTATTAAAAATGTTGCTGAAAAAGCAAATGTGTCGATAGCAACTGTTTCTCGTTATCTAAATCATAGCGGATATGTAAGTCCAACAGCGGCTCTTAAAATCAAACAAGCAATTGCAGATGTCGGCTATAAGCAAAAAACGACAAGCTTTATATCTACACAAGTAAAGCTTGTCGAAGTTAATTTTCCAAATATTGATAATCCTTTTTATGCTGAATTATTTGAATATCTTTCTAGTTACTTAAAAGAAAAGGGATACGACTGCATTTTGCACCTAGATCATTTTCGAATTCAAGATTTCGATTATTATTTAGATCGGTTTAAAAAGCATGAAATCTCTAGTCTAATTACTAGTTCCCTACTCAATATTTCAAAAAAGGATTTAAATCGAAATTTTCCGATCATTAGTTTTGATCGTAAGATCAGTCCTAAAATACCAACTGTTCAATCGAATAATCTAGACGCTGGCACACAAATTGCGCAAGCAGTTTTAAGTCGTGGCAAGCAAAAAATTTTAATTATTGCTGGCGCCAAAGAAGATTATTATCCAATTAATGATCGCATTAAGGGAATGATGCGTGTTTTTAATAACAACAATATGAAGATTACGCTTAGATCATTAAATGCTAGTGAATCGATTATTGCTAAGAAAATTATGATTCAACAATTCTTGCAAAAGAACGAATACGATGCAATTTGCTGTACAGATGATATTACTGCTCTTTTAGCTAAACAATCTAGCGATCTTTTAAAGATAAATCCATTAATTACAGGTTTTGATGGCACCAATTTAATTCAGACGCTTTTTCCTTCCTTGATTACCGTTCGTCAGCATACCAAAGAATTAGCCCAGCTAATGAGCGATCTACTTATTAAAAAAATGCTCCACCCACTTTATCCACTTGAAGATATCTATATTCTTCCAGTACATCTAGTTAATCAATTTAATCAATAATTTAGTCACTTTAATTACAACAAAAAAGGTCTGAAGCTGCAGCTTCAGACCTTTTTGATAAAGTATGAATTTTAGTTATCTACGACTGTAACGTCGCCGCCTAATTGACGAATTTTTTCTTGAACGCGATCATAACCACGCAAAATATTACCCGCATTGGAGATAACCGTTTCACCATCTGCCATAAGACCAGCGAGCATTAAGCATGCTCCAGCTCTAATCTCTCCAGCACTCACGTGTGCTCCATGAAGCTTAGAAGTTGGATGAACTAAAATAATATTATCTTCAACTTTAATATCAGCACCCATCTTTTGGAGTTCTGGAATATGTCCGACACGTTTAGGATAAATATTATCAATTACGACGCCTTCTCCTGACTTGGCAGTTAATAAAAGCGGTGTAATTGGCTGCTGCAAATCCGTAGCAAATCCAGGATAAACGTCAGTCTTAACTTGAACCATCTTCAAGTCGCCGGCTGGATATACATATAGCGAATCTTCGTCAGAATCAATGACTACGCCCATTTCTTCGACTTTAGCTAAGTATGAATCTAGGTGTTCTTCAATAATATTATGAATCCTAATCCCATCTCCTATACAAGCTGCCAAAGATACATAGGTTCCTGCTTCAATACGATCGGGAATAATTGTATGCGGAATCTGAGCTTTAAGTTGCTCTACTCCCTCTATCCTAATTGAATCAGTTCCTGCCCCACGAATTACAGCTCCCATATTGTTTAAAAATGTAGCTAAATCAATGATTTCGGGTTCCTTGGCAGCATTTTCGATAATCGTTTGGCCTTGAGCTGTAACACTAGCCATAATAATGTTCATCGTTGCGCCAACTGAAGGCATCTTCAAATGAATTTTTGCGCCATGAAGACCATCTGCTGGAGCAGTAATAATTATCTGATCATTTTCATTAGTAACTGTTGCTCCAAGTGCTTCAAAACCTTTAATATGCTGATCAATCGGACGTGGGCCAATATCATCGCCTCCAGGAAAACCAACAACAGCTTTTCCAAAGCGACCAAGTAAAGCTCCCATAAAATAATAAGATGCACGAAGAGACTTAATTTTTCCTGCTGGCAGAGGACTCATCTTAATCTCATCAGGATTAATTTCTAAAGTCGTCTCATGGAAATTACACTTAACATCCATTTCAGTGAGCAGGTCCATTAAGTTATCAACATCCGCAATTCTCGGTACTGCTTCTAAAGTAACGGGAGTGCGAGAAAGTATTGACGCTGGAATCAAAGCAACCGTGGAGTTCTTGGCTCCACCTATCCATACGTCACCCTTTAAGGGCTTTCCGCCATGAATAATCATTTGTTTCATTGGGGAAACAATCCTTTTCATCTTATTTGTAATATCAAAAATGTATCACAAAATATAATATAGAAAAATTGACAAAAAAACAAGAGGATCAGTCTATACCAACCCTGCTTGTTATCAAATTTTAATCTTCTTTATCAGAGTGTAAGCTTTTTGGTAATTAATCAAATTTTGATTCAGGCAAGTTACTTGCAGCTCCAATAAATGCTTTAAACAATCCTTCAGGACGTTGTGGACGACTCAAAAATTCTGGGTGATATTGAGCTGCAATAAAGAATTTGTTCTTTGGCAATTCAATAATTTCTACTAAACGATTATCTGGTGAAACTCCAGAAAAGACCATCCCTGCTTTTTCAAAAGCTTCACGATAATCATTGTTAAACTCGAAACGATGACGGTGACGTTCTTGAATTACATCTTGATCATCGTAAGCTTTACGAGTCTTAGTGCCTTGCTTTAAAGCAGCTGGATAAAGTCCTAAACGCAAAGTACCGCCGATATCTTCAACGTCACGTTTATCAGCCATAATATCAATAATATTATTCGGAGTCTTAGGATCAGCTTCTGCAGTATTTGCATCCTTTAATCCTAAAACATTTCTAGCATATTCAACGCTAGCCATTTGCATCCCTAGACAAATTCCTAAGAACGGAACATCGTTTTCACGAGCATACTTAATTGCAGTAACCATTCCTTCAAGACCACGAGTACCAAATCCACCAGGAACAATCAAACCATCTGAATCTTTCATGATATCAGCGATATTATCTTCAGTAATATCTTCAGCTTGAACCTTATCGACTTCAATCTTGGTATTGTAAAGATATCCAGCATGTTGCAAGGCATCTGTTACCGAAATATATGCATCTTCTAATTCTACATATTTACCAACCAAGGTAATCTTAGTAGTATGTTTTAAGTTCTTTGCTCTTTCATCAAGTTTAGTCCAAGCTTCCATATCTGCTTTAGGAAGTGGACTTTCAAGATGCAAGAAATCACATACTAATTGATCCATCCCTTGTTTTTGGAAAGAAAGTGGAACATCAAATAGTGAAGGTTCATCAATTGATTCAATGATTCTTTCAACTGGTACGTCAGTAAAAGTAGAAATCTTATTCTTTAATTCTTGAGCTACTGGCTTTTCAGCACGTAAAACAAGCATATTAGGTTGAATACCAATACTGCGAAGTTCTGCTACTGAATGTTGAGTTGGCTTAGTTTTCATTTCGTGGGCTGCGTGAAGATAAGGAACCAAAGTACAGTGAATGTACATTACATTTTCCTCACCCACTTCACGACGCATTTGACGGATTGCTTCCATGAATGGAGTAGATTCAATATCACCAACAGTACCACCAATTTCAGAAATAATGACATCTGAATCAGTAGTAAGTGCAGCACGCATGATCTTCTTTTTAATCATATCAGTAATATGTGGAATTACTTGAACAGTGGCGCCATGGTAGTCACCGCGACGTTCTTTTTCAAGCACTTCTTTATAAATTTTACCGGTAGTAACGTTTGAATACTTACTTGTTCTAACATCCACAATTCTTTCATAGTGACCTAAATCAAGATCAGCTTCTGTACCATCATCAGTTACATAAACTTCACCATGTTGGTAAGGATTCATTGTACCAGGATCAATGTTGATGTATGGATCGAATTTTTGCATGGTAACTTTTAAACCACGATTTTTTAATAAACGTCCTAAACTTGAAGCGGTAATTCCTTTACCTAAAGATGATACAACCCCACCAGTTACGAAAATATATTTGGTCATGCCTGCTTCCTTCCCTTTCAATAAAAACAAAAAAAGCTCCCACTTGGGAGCTAAATGCACATAGAGTGCCCATACAAAATACTAAAGGGAATTTATCTCTTCGTCAAGTATTTTATTCATCATCATCGTCATCTAAATCATCTTGATGAAGTTCTGATAATTGACCTTCGATACCATCATCTAAATCATCATCATCGTTAGCATCATCTAAATCGTCGTCATCAGAGTACTCATCATCATTTTCTTCATCATCAATATCCAAATCGTCATCTTCTGGATCATCAGAATCGTAATCGATAATGTCGTCGTCATCAGCATCTCCAATAAAGGCATTAACCTTCTTGTGGTGCTTTTTACGTGGAACGTCTTCTTCGTCTTCAGGGTGATTTACTTCTTCATCCACTGATTCAAATGGGAACCATGAACGTAATGCCCAAACGTTGTCACCCATAGAAATAAATTCGCCGTCAGTGTTTAAATCAGTATAAAATTGTGGTAAACGTTCACGGATCTCTTCATCACTCTTGCCCAAGAAATTTTGAACAGCGTTCACGATGTCAGCAAAGGCCATTCTCTTGCCGCTATCTTGCAAAATTGCTCGAGCAACTTCAATCATTGACAATTCGTCTTTATTTTGGCCCTTAAAATCATCTAAACCCACTAATGGCACGTCCTTTCACTTTAAATCTTTACCATTTTACTAAGCTTGGTGGTAAAAATCAATCTTGATTGCATAGTTACCTACTAAGTATAGACCAGAAAAGAGATCATATTCAACATTTAGTTGCATATTCTCTCCGATTTCTCCAGAAAAATCTAGTTTATTGGTGACACTAGTTAAATCCATAATCTTAGAATGAGCAATAATACGACAATTCTTCTTTTCACCTGGTTCAAATTTCATCATCGTATAATCGTTGTCTTCAATTTTTCCACGCTGCATCACCAATTCTTTTGGCTTAATCAGCAATTTAACGGGTACATTGCCGTTTTTATTTTCTTCTTGATAATTTACCCTAAAGCCGGTGTCAATCTTCTCTATGGTACCAAAACCAGTGCGAGAAAAGGTGGCACTTTCATCTTCTTGAGTAATTTTGCTTGTTAGTTTAATTTTTATATTTTCCATCATACAATTGTCCTCAAAAATGCCCTGCATAGCCAGATCGATGCATTATTGTTATAATCAATTTTAGTAAAGAAATAAAGAATTTTGATTTTTAGTAGACTAGAAAATATTATAAGAAAAATGGAAAAATTTCAAAGCGAACAATTAGATCATGAAAAAGTATTTCGTGATCCAGTACATACTTACGTACATGTTAAAGACAAAGTTATTTTTGATGTAATCAATGCCAAAGAATTTCAACGTTTAAGACGTATTAAACAATTAGGTCCAGCAAGTTATGTTTTTGCTGGCGCAACTCATACACGTTTCGAACATAATCTAGGTGTTTATGAATTGACACGCCGCATTTGCAATATTTTTGAAGAAAAATATCCAAGCAGACAACCTGGTGATGGCTTATGGGATAAAAACGAAACATTACTTGCTGAATGTGCCGCACTTCTTCACGACATTGGTCACGGACCTTATTCTCACACCTTTGAGCACTTATTTGACACTAATCATGAAAAAATGGGACAGCAAATTATTACTGACAAAAATACTGAGGTTAACAAGGCATTACGTCAAGTTGGACCTAACTTTCCTGAATTAGTTGCTAGTGTCATTGCGAAAACTTATCCTAATCCTCAAGTGGTGAAATTAATTTCAAGTCAAGCAGATGCCGACAGAATGGATTACTTATTGCGGGATGCTTATTTTACAGGCGTAACTTATGGTGCGTTTGACTTAACTAGAATCTTAGAAGTAATTCGTCCTTACCGTGATGGGATTTGTTTCACTTACAAGGGAATCCATGCAGTTGAAGACTATATTATCAGCCGCTATCAGATGTATCAACAAGTTTACTTTCACCGGGTAAATCGTTCAATGGAAGTCATCTTGCATCATTTATTACAGCGAGCACAAAAAATTTATCAAGAAGGTAAACTACAGGTTATACCACAACTTGCGGCCTTTTTAAAAGGTGAATGGGATTTAGATGATTACTTGCGTTTAGATGACGGCGTCATGGAAACTAACTTTTTATGGTGGACCCAATCTGGTGACCAAATCTTATCCGATCTAGCTAGCCGCTATCTATATCGCCATCCTTTAGAAAGCGTCAAAATCAATGACGAAACTAAGAATTTAATTCCTAAACTGGATAAATTAATCGAACAGGCAGGCTTTAATCCTAAATACTACACTGATACTAATTCCGCATTTGATGAACCTTATGATGCTTATAAACCTACAGGTAAAAATGCGCATAGTCCAATTGAAATTATGCAAGAAGATGGAACTTTAGTAGAATTATCTGAAGTCAGTCCATTAGTAAAATCATTAAATGGAACACTTCAAGGTGACGAGCGCTTCTTCTTTCCTAAAACAATGGTCAAACAAAGCAGAGAACCTCAAATCTTTGATCCAATTTATCAGGAATTTCAAAAATATATCCGCAATAATGAATTACATTATTTACGAAGACCCAACAAAAAATAAAAAAAGATCCTTGGTTATAAAAATACAACCAAGGATTTTTTATCGGATCTTAGTTCTTAAACTTATTTGCTTCAAAACGAGTATCAAATAATGGACTAACTGGCTTATGTTCTTGGATGAACTTAATAGCTTGACCCATTAATGGTCCGACAGACACTACTTCAGCCTTAGATAATTGTTTTTCTTCAGGTTGGTTAATTGAGTCGGTCAAAATTAACTTCTTAATTGGAGAAGCATTCAAACGATCAATTGCAGGTCCAGATAAAACTGCGTGAGTAGCTGAAGCATATACTTCAGTAGCACCTGCATCAATCAAAGCTTGTGAAGCTAAAGTAATCGTACCAGCGGTATCAATCATATCATCGATAATGATCGCACGTTTACCTTTGACATCCCCGATAATGTTCATAACTTCAGCAACATTAGCTTTAGGACGACGTTTATCAACAATAGCAATTGGAGCTTTCAAAAACTCTGCTAACTTACGTGCACGAGTTACACCACCATGGTCTGGTGAAACAACAACAGCATCTTTTTCCAAATTATGGCTTAAGAAGTAATCTGCTAAAAGTGGTGCTCCCATCAAGTTATCAACTGGAATATCGAAGAAACCTTGAATTTGTGGTGCGTGTAAATCAAGTGATAATACACGATCAGCACCAGAAGTTTGAATCATATCCGCAACTAATTTAGCTGTAATTGGTTCACGTGCGCGGGTCTTACGATCTTGACGAGCATAACCATAATATGGCATTACCACATTAACAGTGCGAGCTGAAGCACGTTTAACTGCATCAATCATGATTAGTAATTCCATTAAGTTGTCATTAACTGGCGCACTAGTTGATTGGATTAAATAAACATCTTTACCACGAACTGATTCGTCGATATTGATTTGGATTTCTCCATCACTAAAACGTTTAACGCTGGATTTACCTAGCTTTACACCCACAGTATCAGCAATTTTTTCTGCTAATGGCTTGTTAGAGTTGAGTGCAAAGAGTTTAATATTTTCGTCTAATTTAGACATAGTTTCCTCCGCAAAAAAAGCTTACATATCAACTATTATAATAGCAAAAAAATGACCAAGATGCTTAGATTTTAAAAAAAGAGTTGAATTTTTCAATCCAACTCTTTAGTCAATTTATTTTAATCCCATTCTTTATCTTTTGATAAAGGTAACTTATGCCAGTAATCAGGTTTATTAGTTTGACGTCCTCTGGCAATAGCCATGTCGTATTTTTCAACATCTTTTGTAATAGTTGAATCAGCTGCTACAAAGGCATGATCAGCAATGTTAACTGGGGCAATAATTGTTGCACCTGCTCCGATAAATGAGTGGTCACCCACATTAGTATGGAACTTTTTAACTCCATCATAGTTAGAAAAGATAGTACCACAACCAATGTTAATATCTTTACCTAAAGTAGCATCTCCAACATAAGTTAAATGACCGACCTTAGTATCTTCACCAATTTCAGCCTTTTTAATTTCAACAAAGTTACCGATATGAGCACCCTTGCGGATAATAGCTTGTGGACGCAAGTGAGAATTTGGACCAATGTCGGTGTTATCATCCATTTGAGCTTCTTGAAGAGTTGATGAAGTAATAGTTACATTGTTGCCAATCTTAGAATCAACAATTCTTGATCCGCTAGTAATGTAACATTCGCTACCAATTTCAGTCTTACCTTTAATTACGACATTGCCTTCAATAACAGTATCATTACCAATCTTAACATCGCTATCAATATATGCAGTATCTGGATCAATAAAGGAAACACCATTACACATATGAGATTCGTTAATACGTTTTTGCATAATCTTAGTAGCTTGAGCTAAAGCAATCCGGTCGTTTACTCCTAAGCTTTCGCTAAAATCAGACATTTCGTAAGCCCCAACTTTTTTGCCAGCTTTACGCATAATTTCTAAAACGTCAGTTAAATAGTATTCACCTTGAGCATTATCATTGCCAACTTGCTTTAAGGCATCAAATAATTCTTTATTATTAAAGGCAAAAACACCAGTATTAATTTCATCAACAGCTAATTCTTGAGCATTGCCATCTTTTTGTTCAACAATACGCAAAACATTGCCTTCATCATCACGAATAATTCTTCCATAACCAAATGGGTTAGGTGCTTTAGCTGTTAAAACAGTAGCACTATTACCATCAGTTATGTGTTTTTCAAATAAATTATTGAAAGTTTCACTAGTAAATAAAGGTGTATCACCAGTTGCAACTAAGGTGACACCATCTAAATCAGCTAATAAATCACTAGCTGCCATTACAGCATCTCCGGTACCTAGTTGTTTTTCTTGAAAAGCAAATTCTGATTGGCCTGCTAAAACATCTTTTACCTTTTCAGCACCAGTTCCCACAACCGTAATGATCTTATCAGCATTAGTGCCTTTAGCTGCATCGACTACATGCTCTACCATAGTCTTACCACAAACCTTATGTAAGACTTTGTAAAGTTTAGATTTCATTCTGGTACCTTTACCAGCAGCTAAAATAACTACGTATTTATTCATTTATGTTTGATCCCCTTTAATTTTAACTAGCTATAAGTATAGCATTTTTAAAAACGATCGAAATCAGTCTGCTCTAAAAAGTTACCTGGTTCTACTTTGATCAACTTTTTATTTCGATCCACTTCAGTAATTTTAATCAAAGACTGGTAGTCATCAACTACTTTTTGAGAAGCGTATTTAGTTTCACACAGAACGCTCATACCTACTACATGGCAGTCAAACTCATTAACTAATTCTTCCATACCAGTCAACGTGCCGCCGCCTTTCATAAAGTCGTCAACAATTAAGACATTTGAACCGCTTGGCAAGCTTCTTTTAGCTAATTCCATTTTTTCAACGCGATCACTTGAAGAAGCAACATAATTAACTGAAATAGTAGCACCTTCTGTAATTTTAGGGCGTCTTCTAACTAATACAAATGGAACATTCAAAAAACGGCTTACAGCTTGAGCAATCGCAATCCCTTTAGTTTCAACAGTCATCACATAGTCAACATTGCTATAGGCATATTTAGTTGCAATTAATTGTCCAATTTGACGCAAATCCTGTGGTGAACCCAAAATATCTGATAAATAAACAAAATTTCCTGGCAAAATTCGATCAGGTTCTTCAATACGATCAGCAAGTTCATGCAAATATTCACTAGCTTGTTTTTTACCGACAAAAGGAATATAACGTACTCCACCGGCAGCTCCAGCAACTGTTTCTAAGATACCATCTTGGTTGCTAGCTAAAGTATGCTTCAATATTGCAAGATCTTCAGAAATTGAAGACTTAGCTGCATCATAGCGCTCAGCAAAAAAAGGCAGCGCAATTAACGTATGCGGTCTTGCCAATAAATACTTCACCATATCAACTAATCGTTCTGAACGTTTCATGAATTTTACCTTCCTAAGTTTGTATTTCCAAAAATTAATAATACTCTATAAACAAAAAAATCACTAGCATTTTTTATCAAAGACTAGTGATTGTTCGGAATTTTATTAAGTTTTTATCTACATTTCATCAAACTCAAGTTCAATGTTCTTAGTTAAAAGATCTGTGTAACTGTAAGATACTCTCTCAAAATTATTTTGATCTTGATCTAAATCAACTACAAATACTGCTCGATAAGTCTTAGTTAACACACCTTTTCTACGCGTAACTTTCTTGCGACCTGCTTGAGCTACTACTACTAAACTCTCACCCAAGTGAGAGTCCAAATTCTGCTTAATTGCCGTTAAACTCATTGGCACTGGACGTCACTCCTTTATGTATGAAACATATTCTATCACAAATTCTATATATTATCAAGGATAGCTATGCTTGACGGCTAGCTAGAGCTTTAGAGAGGGCAATAAATTGATCTAGTGTCAGCTCTTCGGGACGAACTCTTAAATCTAACCCAAGATCAGTAATTAATTTTTCACGTTCATCTTTATCAGCAATAAAAGTCTTTAAGTTGTTAGACAAGGTCTTTCTGCGCTGAGCAAAAGCAATTTTTACTACATGATCAAAATACTTGTAATCAGAAATATCTGGTTTTTGAACTAAAGGACTGAGTACAACTACCGCAGAATCAACTTTAGGCCTTGGCATAAAAGAAGTGCTTTTAACATCTAAGGCATATTTCACATGCATTCTAGATTGTACAGCTAGTGTTAATGGGCCATAGGCCTTAGTTTTAGGAGCAGCAGTTAAACGTTCAGCCACTTCTTTTTGCATCATTAAAGTCAAACTAACAAAGTTTAAATCGCTTTTAATTAGATCAAAAATAATTGGGGTAGTAATGTAATATGGTAAGTTGGCTACAATCTTAATTGGCTTATTTAAGTCCAAAAAACCTGCTGTATCTTTTTCAAAATCAGCTTTTAAAACATCCTTCATTACCAACTTAAAGCGTTGATCTAACTCTTGACCTTCAATAGTTTGTGGTAATTCATTATGCAAAATTTCAGGCAAATCTTGATCTACTTCATAAGCCAAAACTTTAGCACCAGCTAATAATAATTGCTCAGTTAAAGAACCAATGCCCGGACCAATTTCAATTACTTGATCATTTTTGGTAATATCAGCAGCTTTCACAATTCCTTTAATTGCATCAAGATCTACTAAAAAATTTTGTCCCAAATTCTTTTTAGCATGCATAAAATAGCGATTAATAATTGCCTGAGTTCTAACAGGTGTACCAATTGCAATATTATTGGACATGACTGACAGCCTCCTTAAGTTGCTCATAACTAATGCCAAACATGTTTAAACGTCGCAAAAACTGCTTAGCATTGCCGTAACCAATTCCCAACTCGATTCCAACTTTTTCTCGTAAGATTCTTGCATCAGGTCCCATTCCTAGGCCTAAAGCAAAATACTGCTCACGGCTAATTTCCTGACCGGTATTTTTTACTTGATGTAGATCAGCTAAAGCTCGCTCTAGTGCCTCTTTAGACGCATGCTCAACACCTAAGCTATTGCCACGTTTAGTTGGCTCGCCTTCTTTACGAGTTATGAATGCTTGCTTAGCATTTGGGACAACACGACTAACAAGTTTTCGAATTCTTTCTCCATTATAGTCAGGATCGGTAAAAATAATAATTTCACGGCTTTGAGAAAGCTTAGCTATTTGAACTAAAGTTTGTTCAGATACTTCTGAGCCATTAGTTTCAATTGTTTCAATGCCAGGGAAAAATTGTTTCAAACGCTTAGTATCATCACGTCCTTCGACAACTACTACGGCATTAAAATGTTTATTATTTGATTCCATATATTCTCATCGCGTTTTCATAAGTATGTTGGGCAACTTGCTCAACACTGGTATTTCTTAAATTAGCAATTGCTTGAGCTACATAACGTACATAACCCGTTTCATTTTGCCGGCCTCGATAAGGCTTAGGTGTTAAATAAGGAGCATCAGTTTCAATTAACATCCTATCCCAAGGTACGACCTTGGCAGATGCATGCACATCGACTGCTTTAGTAAAAGAAACAACCCCCGAAAATGATACCATCATCCCTAAATCAAGAAACTTTTTAAGCCACTGAGGATCACCATTAAAATTATGGATTATTCCACCATATTCTCCTACATGACTATCTTTTAAAACTTGATAAGTATCTTCAAAGGCATCGCGAGTATGAATATTGACTGGCATCTTTAATTCATGGGCAATATCTAATTGCTCAGCAAAAACTTTCCTTTGAATATCTCTTGGTGACTCATCCCAATAATAATCAAGACCAATTTCGCCTAAAGCAACACATTTATCAACTTGCAATTGTTCAATTAGCTTATCTTGAGCCTTTTGATCAAAATCTTTAGCAACATCAGGGCAGTAGCCGACAATTGCATACAAATTATCAAAACGTTGGCTCAAATCAATTGCTCGCTCATTAAATTCTGGATCTTGTCCAGCTACAGCTGCCTTAGTTACACACAAGCTTTTTGCTCTTTGCAGATAAAATTCTTCTTTTCCTCTAAAGGGCTCATCATTCAAATGAGTATGTGAATCAAAGATTTCCATTATCCTAAAAGTGCTCCTACTTCATGCTCGTCGCCAACCAAGGCTAATTTAACCTCGCCTTGTTTTTCACTAGATAAAAGCATTCCTTGGCTAAGTTGTCCTAACATCTTACGTGGTTTAAGGTTAGTGACTGCTAAGACTTTCTTACCTACTAATTCTTGCTCATTTGGATAAAATGCAGCAATTCCACTTAAGATTTGACGATCTTCACTTTCTCCAAAATCAAGTTTAAAGGCGAGTAGCTTCTTTGAACCCTTGACTGGTTCTACGCTCAAGATCTTACCTACTTTAATTTGGACCTTATCAAAATCATCAATAGAAATTTCTGGTGTCTTGACTGCTTTTTGCTGACTACGAGTTTGCTTTTTAGGCTTTGCCTTAGCCATTTGCTCTTTGATGTATTTAACTTCAACATCGTTCTTTAATCTTGGGAAAATCGGCTTTGGATCAGCAGTTACTTTATTGTTCCAGCCATAGGCACCCCATTCGAGTTTAGTTGCGTTTTTATCATCTAAGCTCAAACCAAGTTGTTCAAACATCTTAACTGGGCTTTGTGTCATAATTGGACGAATTAATAATGCCACCAAACGTAAACTCTCTGCTAGGTTAGTCATAACGCGAGAAAGTTCTTGGCTTTTGCCTTCTTTGTTTAAAACCCATGGCGTTGTTTCATCGATGTATTTATTAGCACGTGAAATTAACTTCCAGATAGTATCTAAAGCCTTAGAAAAGTGAAGTTCATCCATTTGCTGATGATAAGTTTCGATAGTTTCTTGAGCAATCTTTCTTAAATCAGCACCTAATTCATCTTCATCATTAGCTACTGGAGCAACTAAGCCATCTTGGTATTGATTAATCATTGAAACAGTTCTGTTGAGTAAATTACCAAGATCATTAGCCAAGTCAAAGTTAACTCTTTCTACAAAGTCTTCTGGTGTAAAAATACCATCTGAACCAAATGGAATGGCGCGCATTAAGTAATAACGTAAAGCATCTAAGCCGTAACGTTCAACAATCATTTCTGGGTAAACTGCATTACCTTTAGACTTAGACATCTTGCCGTCTTTCATTAATACCCAGCCGTGACCAAATATTTGCTTAGGTAGTGGTAAGTCCAATGCCATAAGCATAATTGGCCAATAAATTGTATGGAATCGAACGATTTCTTTACCAACTAAGTGAACATCAGCTGGCCAATATTTTTTAAAGAGTGAATCATCATTTGAGCCATAACCTAAAGCGCTGATATAGTTAGACAAAGCATCAATCCATACATAAACCACATGCTTGGGATCACTAGGCACAGGAATTCCCCAATCAACTGTAGTACGAGTAACTGAAAGATCTTCTAGTCCTGGCTTAATAAAGTTATTGATCATTTCTTTTTCACGTGAATGCGGCAAAATGAATTCTGGATGATCCTTGTAATATTGAAGCAAGCGATCCGCATATTTACTCATCTTAAAGAAATATGATGGTTCCTTGATTAGCTTAACTTCATGACCTGACGGAGCTTTTCCTCCAATAACTTTGCCATTGTCATCTCTATAAACTTCGGCTAATTGTGATTCAGTAAAGTATTCTTCATCTTCAACTGAATACCATCCAGTATATTCACCTAAATAAATATCGCCCTGCTTTAAAAGCTTTTCAAAGATCTTTTGAACAGCTTCAACGTGCTGCTTATCAGTAGTACGGATAAACTTATCATAAGAAATATCTAGCATCTTCCATAATTTTTTATATGAAGCTGCCATTTCATCTACATATTCTTGAGGCTTAATATTTTTTTGAGCCGCCTTTTGTTCAATCTTTAAGCCGTGTTCGTCATCACCAGTTAAAAAGAAGGTATCATAACCCTCATTACGCTTATAGCGAGCCATGGCATCAGCCGCCACTGTAGTATAAGCATTACCGATAGTTAATTTTCCAGATGGATAATAAATTGGCGTCGTAATATAAAATGTTTTCTTTTCTGCCATAATTTTCTGCTCCCTCATTGTTTTATTGCTAGTATATCATAGCATTCCAGTAAGCAAAGGTGGACAAAAAAGAGAATCTTTAAGTGATTCTCTTTCTAAATTCAAATTATTCTAGTTAGTTCTTCGCGGCTTCAAATAATCTTTTCATTGGCGCTCGCATTAAAGTTCCTTTAACGACGTTATTAGTAACCTTGCTTGACAAAATTTCAGGTACTACTCCAATTGTAGCAGCTAAAGCAAAAATGATCGCATTAATTATGCTACCTTTGGTCACGTCACTGACTAACAAGACAAATGGTAAGATCACAATACTTGTAGTCAGAAGAATTTTGATAATATCTTTAATGCCAATATCAAGCACTGCTTGTCCAATTTCATTTTTTGAAACATCTTGAGCTAATCTACCAAAGACACTATGGTTGCCACGTGCAAAGACAACACCTACTCCACTACCTGATACTACACTAGTGCCTTGAAAAGCAATGTTAGGATAATCCAAATAATGATTGTCCATTTGAGCAGCTGGCTTTTTTACTGCATCTTTACTAACTGGTTTATTTTGACCAGTCAAAGAACTTGCAGAGCAATATAATTCATTGGTTTCAATTAAGCGCATATCAGCCGGAACAATGTCACCAGCTTCAAGATAAACCAAGTCACCATTGACTAAATTTTTAGCTGATAAAATTTGTTTTTCATCATCACGACGAACAGTAATTTTATGAGTACTACGATCTAATAAAGTTTCAATTTCACTATTAGTATGCATATTTTGAATAAAGTTAATCAATGAAGCAAGTAATGCAACGGTGAAAGTAATTGCGGTAATGCTTAAATCTTTTTGGGAACTTACACAAAGGTAATTAGTGAAAAAAGAAACTACTGAAATTGCAAGTAATACAAAAATAAATGGTGTCAAAAATGATTCAATTAATAAGTGAATCGTTTGATTGCCTTTTTTGGTAGTGATTTCGTTTTTACCATAAGCTTGTAATCTTTGGCAAGCTTCCTTACTTGGTAAACCACTAGTTGAAGTTTTAAGGCGTTGCAATGTGGCGAATTTTTCTTCTTGCGCAATTCGACAAACTAACTTCATGTCTGCAGTTAATTTTTTGTCGGAGTTGGTAAATCTGAGCATTTTCAACATCCTTTCATAAAAAACTAGCAAACAAACGAAAAAGACCGATGCAAAAACTGCATCGGTCTTTTTAAGCGATCTTATATACTCGTCGTTCAGTTTTAACACTACGTGACGTAAGGTTATAAAAATATAACTAGCTGGCTGGGGAGGGCCTTATATCGACGATCCCTGTTTGACCCGTTGGCATCTCTGGATGTTGCTGGGCGACAGCATGTGTTCACGTAGGAGTCTCACCTAACAGTTTATTTGCTTTACTTATTTAATTTCTATAATTACTTTAAAGAGATTTTTCAAATTAGTCAAGCACTTAATTTAATTTTTTATCTTCCAATGTTGATACCAGCTAAATGCCGCTGTTGCAATGACCGCAATCACTATCCCCCATACCAAATTAACACTTTGTGGGTGGTTGATTTTTTGCATTTGTTCTTGCGTCAATGTGTTTTTATCACCCGGAAAACTATATTTTTGATCTACTAATGTTGTGCAAGCATTAATTACTAAAGCAATACCTTTATTGAAAGTACTACTTTTACTGCTTCTAAGATCCTTTCCTGCATAACGAATAATATTCGATATTTGCGTTTGAGATAAAACTTTTTCTAAACTTTTACCTACTAGAATCTGCACATTCTTGCGATCATTTTTACTATGTCCTGTTGCGATAATAACTTGTTTAGCTTTAGGCTTTATTTCTTTGATTTGATCATCATTTTTAACAGAAACCAAAATAATTTGCGGCTTTGCTTTAGTTTTACGATAGTAATTATTCTTAGTTTCAACTAATTGGCGCGTAGCATCATTATAGAAATTCAATGGATCTTTGACACTTGAACTTCCCATAGCCATTAAAAGTAACATTAAGGGTAAGAAAAACAGGCAAAATACTTTATTCTTCATTTGCATCTTCAGCCTTTTTCAAATGATCTTCTAGACTTTGCACATATTTACGCTCTAAGCGCACCTGTTCGATCGCTACGCCTTTTTCACGCAATAATTTTAAAGCTAGAGGATTGTCATGGTAATCATAATAATAATTAATCTTCTTAATATCCGCTTGCACCAGGCACTTACTACAGTTAAAACATGGAAAATAGGTTACATAAATTTCTGTATCTTCAGTCGAAATACCATTTTTGGCACACTGAATAAGAGCGTTCATTTCTGAATGAATAGTGCGCACGCAATGACCATCAACCATTAAATGACCAACATCATCACAATGTGGTTGACCAGAAACACTGCCGTTATACCCTGTTGCAATCATCCGGTCATCTTTGACTAAGACGCTACCTACCAAAGCCCGATCACAAGTTGAACGTTGCGAAATGACTAAAGCCTGCATCATAAAGTATTGTTTCCAAGGAATTCTATCGCGTGACATGATAAACCTCTATTTACGATCAAAATAATTTAAACCAATAGCATCTCGAACTTCATTTAAAGTCTTATTAGCAACTTCATTTGCTTTCTTAGAGCCTTCGATCAACATTTCATAAACACTATCAGGATCTTGAGCAAATTGCTGACGACGTTGTCTAATTGGGGCTAATTCGTCTTCTAATACCTCATTAAGGTATTTTTTAATCTTAACATCCCCTAAACCGCCTTTTTGGTACTGCTCTTTTAAATCAGCAACTTTTTCTTTATCTGGGGCAAAAACATCAAGATAAGTAAAAACAGTATTGCCTTCAACTTGACCTGGATCTTCAACGTGGATATGGTTTGGATCAGTATACATTGACATAACTTTCTTATGAACTGTTTTAGCATCGTCAGATAAGTAGATGGCATTACCTAAAGATTTTGACATCTTAGCATTTCCATCTAAACCAGGAAGTCTGCCTTGGCCTTTTGGCGGGAAATAGCCTTTTGGCTCAACTAAAACATCACAATTATAAACACGATTAAAAGTCCGCACAATTTCACGAGTTTGCTCAAGCATCGGCTCTTGGTCATCTCCTACAGGAATTACAGTGGCCTTGAATGCCGTAATATCCGCAGCTTGAGAGACTGGATAGTTCAAAAATCCTACAGGAATTGAATCTTTAAAGTTCTTTTGCTTAATTTCAGTTTTAACAGTTGGGTTTCTTTCAAGACGAGCAACAGTTACTAAATCCATGTAATAAGCAGTCAATTCAAACAAAGCGGGAATTTGCGATTGAACATAAATGGTGGATTTTTGAGGATCCAATCCCACAGCTAAATAGTCAAGTGCTACTTCAATTAAACTATTTCTTATTTTTTCAGGATCACGTGCGTTATCAGTCAAAGCTTGCGTATCTGCAATCATGATATATGGATCATATTTACCCTCATTTTGAAGCTTAACGCGGTTTTTTAATGAGCCAATGTAGTGACCAATATGAAGTTTTCCAGTTGGACGATCACCAGTTAATAATATTTCTTTTGCCATAATTTTCTCCTTAATTAAATATCGATTCCATGGTATTTATAAAGCCTTTAATATACTTGCTATTCTAGCAAAAATCCTTCTTTGTTCAAAGCTGGTCTATTCTTGTTAAAATGAAATTGTGTTAATTAATCAGAAAGGAAATCTCATGTGTAATCACTATCAATTACCGACCTTAAAAGAAATTGAACGCTATTTAAAAGGAGACCTGCACCTGCCATTAATTGCACCAAGTTTTGAAAAGCAGAAATTTGATAAGCCACTAGAAATTTATCCTAAAAGTGCCGCACTAGTCCTGCTTTACCAGGATGACAAATTGCAGATTGTCCCTAAAAAATGGGGATATCCAAGTCCCTTCAAGGATAATCAGGTGCTTTTTAATGCTAGAGTCGAAAGATTTTACGAAGCTAAAAAGTCAATGTGGGATACTTCTTTTGCTCGCAGGCGCTGCATTATCTTAGCTAGTCAATTCTTTGAAGCAGGTAAGCAAACTTATACTACTAGTCAAAATAAAACCTACCACCAGCAATTTTCTTTTAAGGAAAAAGATACTCCTTTGACGATGATTGCTGGCATTTATGATCAAGATGATTTTGCGATGGTGACTACTAAACCAAATAAAGTTATGGCGCCAGTCCATGATCGAATGCCATTAGTCCTTAATGCTAGTGAATTACGTCAATGGCTTTTTCAAAACTTTACTTCTTTATTAGATCGAAGTAGCTTTGATCTTAGCCGTATCCAGTTGCCAGAAAGAAAATAAAAATGCTATAATTAACTCGTTATGCGGGTATAGTTTAATGGTAAAACACCAGCTTCCCAAGCTGGGGATGCGGGTTCGATTCACGCTATCCGCTTATTAAGCTAAAAAAAGACGAGCAATCGCTCGTCTTTTTGTTTTTCTATTTAAATTAAAACAATTGCGAAAATTCCATTTAATATAGCTAAATAAATTGGAATCCACATTGATTGTGAATACAAATAAGTCCAGGCTAACGCCATTCCAATAATGACATCAATAACAAATAAGGAAAGTGAGCACTGAAAATTAAGAATACTAAAGAACAGCCCAGAGCAGAAAATTCCTAAAATTCCCGTGACTAGGCTGCTTTTTCTAAAAGCGTAGTTAAAGAAAAAGCCAACTGTCAAAAACTGCTGAAGTGCCGGTAAGATAAAGCCATGAGAAAAAATCAAAAACCAAAATAGTGGTGTGGAATCTCTTTTAGCATAGAGTGCTTGATAATGTGCCAAGGGAAGCTCACCTTTAGCCTGCATATATGCAATCAAAATTCGGCCTGCAATAACTAAAATCGTCATTGCCAAAATAAAACCATAATCTCCTAAAAAAGAAAGCGAAAAGCCTGATTGAAAATAGCGATGCTTTTCACGATTGAAGCGTCTAATATAGAAAAGTAAAGCTACTAAACTAAACAAAACAAAACAGATTACTCCAACCAAATGCACTTTATAGCCAATTACACTTAAAGACTTAAGACCAAAAACAATTAAATATAAAACTAAATAAACACCATATCTAATTAAATTTCCTTGCATTGATGTTGGTGCATTTGTATTCACTAAATCCACTCTCCTTAAGACTCTGCATCTTTTTGATTATACCAAAAATAAGGTCTTGGAGTTTATTTTTTGAGTAAAATGTTATTTATTTCAGAAAGTTTAATTAATTGATGATCAATTATTATCTGATCCTCACTATACCCCTCTACAAAGCCGCAAATATCAGGCAAATAATTTTCTTGGCTATCAAGCTGTTTTAATTGCACACTAACTTGATAGTGATCACCATATGCTTTAATTAAGAGCTCACTGATTCTTTTTTGAGTTAAAGTTGGACGCTTATGATAAATGATACTTTTTTGGGCATTGTCTTGATTAATTTTAGCGGTATGATCGCTGAGATAATATCCGGCCCATTTTTTCATACCACGATCTTGATAATTTTTAAAAAATCTCTCTACCCGTTCATCAAAATCCTTACTCATAAGCATTACCGCCATTATGACCACCTACTAAAGAACTACGTTCAATAGCAGTTGCCCCTGGCAGTAAACTAGAAGCTTTAACCAAACTAGCAAAACCATAAATTCGGCGAATCTTATCAACAGTTCGATCAAACTTAAATTGCTTGATCTGACTGTCCACTGAACTAAACAGTGACAATTGCTGGTCGGTATCCGGAATTAATTTACCAAAATCAACGCCAATTTCTCTAACAATCTGACCGCCCCACTTCTTTCTAAATAAAGCCACAAGCTCACTGGTTAATTCATGATTACTATTAGTAGCAGTAATAGTTTCACTTGTTACAAAACCACCTCGATGGTCTCCAAATTGTCTTTCTTTTAATGAATAACCAATAAATAAAGTAATCCTTTGAGTTTGAAAATTATGAGCTCTAATTCTAGCAGCTACCTGTTCGCCAATTTCTCTAATTACAATTTCAATTTCTCGTTGGTCAGTATAATCACGCGCTAACACTTGCGAATTCGAATAACTTTTGCTTTTGGGAAAATATTTATGACTAATAATACTGCGATCAACACCCCAACTCATTGCAAAGAGCTGATCACCCATGATGCCAAATTCTCGATGAAGCAGTTCTGGGTCACTATGGGCTAACTCATACATATTGTTAATGCCAATACGTCTTAAATGATTAGCAGTCCGGGTATTAATTCCCCAGACATCTTCTAAATTCTTTATCTTCCAAACTGTATCGGGGACTTCAACATAATGCCAAAAATCAATCATCGACAAACGATGTTTAGCAGATATATCCATAGCAAGTTTTGCTAAAAGCGGATTTTCGCCAATTCCACATGTCGTATAAAGTCCTAAAGTATCATGGATATCTTTTTGAATCTTACGTGCAACTTCATAAGGGTCACTGCCAAAAAGATGCCAGGATCTAGTCATATCCAGCATGCTTTCATCAATTGAATATGTGTGTAAATCTTCAGGTGCACAATATTTTAAAAAGATTTTTTTAATTTCCATAGACTTTTTAATGTATAAATTCATATGTGGATCTACCCTATATAGATCAGGCGTTTGCGTCTTCGGAGGCAAATTTCTTTGCCGCATTACATTTCTCAATCCGTATTTTTTCTTAGCTAAGGGTGATGAGGCCATAATCAAGCCGCCATTGGTATTTTCTTGGCGTGAAATTACACATAAAGCGGTCGTCATCGGATTCAGACCTAGTCGAATACATTCACAGCTTGCATAAAAAGACTTATTATCGATCATAAAAATTAGGCGCTTAGGCTCATAACGATAGTCATACATGATTATCCCTCTCTTCGAACGTATGTTCTTAATAAGCTTAAACTAATTTCCAAATAGTTGCAAGAAAAAAATAAGTTAATATTTGACAGCGCTTTCTAGCTTATTTAGCATATAGTTTTGTAAAGGAGTGATTATTTATGAATCTTATTGCGATCGATATTGGTGGTACAAGTATTAAGTTTGCCAGCTGGAAAAATAATAAATTACATAAGGAGTTTTCAATCGATACTCCTCAAGATTTGAATACTTTTTATGAAGAATTAACTGACGGAGTTAATGAGCTAAAACAAAAAGTTAATGCCTGTGGCGTAGCCATTTCTTCTCCAGGTGCTGTAAATAAAGAAACTGGTGTCATTGAAGGTGCCAGTGCCCTGCCTTATATTCATAACTTTAAGATAGTTCCTGAATTAGAAAAAAGATTCGGTCTACCGGTAAGTATTGAAAATGATGCAAATTGTGCAGCCTTAGGAGAATTAGCTGATGGCACAGCTAAGGGATGCAGTAGTTTGGCATTCTTTGTCATTGGTACAGGTGTTGGCGGCAGCATTATTATCAATCAAAAAATATGGCATGGCGCTCACCTTTATGGTGGAGAATTTGGATATATGTTAATTGATGGAAAACAATTAAGCTCCATCGCATCCCCTGTTGCTATGGCTAAGCGCTATAACGAGCAAACCGGCAAAAACTTTGATGGAAAAACTGTCTTTGCTTTAGCTGATGATGGTGATCCAATTGCTACTAAAGAAAGAGATATCTTGCTCCATGCCCTAGCAAGCGCAATTTTCAATATTCAACATAGCTTTGATCCAGAGAAAATTGTCTTAGGCGGTGGAATTTCCAATAATCCAGAACTAGTAGCTCTGATCAATGATGAAATTGATCGAATTCGTCATAACTTTGACATTACAACTTTAAAACCTGAAATTAGCGTCTGTCAGCTGAAAGCTGATGCTAACTTACGAGGCGCAATTGCTGATTTTGAAAATGAACATCAAAAATAATTCTTTAAAAAGCTTGAGTTTTCAAGCTTTTTTCTTTCGCTCTAAATAAAAGTATATATTTTTGATTTAAAACTATTTACTTTACGTGCAAAAAGGCCTTATAATAAAAATGTACTTTATGAAAGCACTTACACAGGAGGATAGAAATAATGAACAATAACCGTAAATTACCGTCCGACTTTTTCTGGGGAAATTCAGTTTCAAGTATGCAAACTGAAGGTGCCTGGAACGAAGATGGTAAGGGCTTATCCGTTTATGACATCCGTCCAGCTACAGAAAATACCACTGACTGGCATGTAGCAATCGACGAATATCATAGATATGACGAAGACTTAGACTTGATGAAAGAAATGAATATGAACATGTACCGGATCCAAATTTCCTGGTCACGTGTTTGTCCTGATGGCGATGGCGAGTTCAACGAAAAAGGAATTGCCTTTTATGACCGCTTAGTTAACGCCATGCTTAAACGCGGCATTGAACCAATGATTTGCTTATATCACTTTGATATGCCACTTCATTTAGCCAAAGAATACAACGGCTTTATGTCACGCCATGTAGTTGACGCCTTTGTACGATTTGGTAAAAAAATGATTGATCATTTTAGTGATCGTGTTAAATATTGGATCGTCTTTAACGAACATAACCTTTACTTCCAAGATGAAGTCTTCCAAATTTCTGGCTATGAAAAAGGTGATAAAACCTTAGATGACATGTATACCATCTTTCATCACACTATGATGTCGCATATTCGTTTAGCAAATTACATTCATGAAAAATACAGCGACGTTAAAATTGGTGGCATGCTGGCTTATGCACAAATCTATCCTGAAACTTGTCAGCCAAGTGATGTTTTAGCCGCTAAACAAGCAACCGAATTCTTAGATTTTAATATTTATGATGCCGATACCGGTCGTGGCTACTCCCCTCAAGTCATACAGTATGTTAAAGATCATAATATTCAAATGGATATTCGTGATGAAGATTTAGTTGAAATGAAGAAGGCAAAAGCTGACTTTTTGGCATTTTCTTATTATTCTTCAAATGTTTTAGACTCAGATAAAATTCCAGAAAATACCGCACCTAACCGCTACTTAAACGATGCAACTGTAGAAAATAAGTTTCTTAAAACTAATGACTGGGGTTGGTCAATTGATCCACTTGGCTTTAGAAATGCCATTACTACAATGTACAATCGCTACCATATTCCTGTCTTTCCAATTGAAAACGGAATTGGTCTTAAAGAGCACTGGGATGGCGAGCATATGATTGAAGATGATGAACGAATTGCTTATCATCGTGACCACATCAAAGCCTTAAAAGACGCTGTCTTTATCGATGGGGCTAAAGTAATCGGCTACTTAGGCTGGGGCTTAATTGACATTCCTAGTTCTCATGCCGATATCGAAAAGCGCTACGGTGCAGTCTACGTTAACCGCACCAATCATGATCTTAAAGACTTAAAGCGCGTTCCAAAGAAGTCATTTTACTGGTTCCAAAAAGTCTTAAAAGACAATGGCGATGAACTTTAAAGAATAACTAAAGGAGAAATCATGGACAATTCAAAAATCCAAAATTCTAAAGCTATCCAAGGCTTAACCAAGATTGCCGTTAAACTAGGTAACCAAATTCACCTGCGCTCATTACGTGATGCCTTTGCCACGATCATGCCCCTTTATATCCTGGCTGGATTAGCAGTTTTATTAAATAATACTGTCTTTACCTGGATTTTTCATGGTAAGACATTAGCAGATGTCCAATATTGGGGAACTGTTTTAACAAACGGTACCTTGAATATCTCAGGTATCTTAATCGCTGGACTTATTGGTTATCATCTTTCCCAAAACCGCGGCTTTAAGAACCCACTAGCTGCTTCAATGGTATCAATTGCGACTTTGATTGTAATGATGCCTAACGTAGTTCAAATCATCCCAGATGGAGCAAAAAAAGCTGTTAGTGCAACTGGTGTGATGCCTTTTACTAATTTAGGAACTGGCTCAATGTTTGCTGGCGTAATCATCGGATTACTTGCTACTGAATTATTTGTACGTCTATCTAAAGTTAAAAAATTCCAAATTAACTTAGGCGACAACATCCCTCCTGCTGTCGGACAATCTTTCAGTGTTTTAATTCCTGTAATCATTGTTTTAGCCTCATTTGGTATCATTTCAGCTCTTTTATATGACTTATTTGGTATGAATCTGATTAACTTAATCACTACTTTCATCCAAGAACCATTACGTCATGTTGGAACGAGTTTATGGGGTACAGTTTTCTTATATGCTTTAGGAAACTTACTCTGGTTATTTGGAATTCACCAAGCAGTTATTTACTCTTCAATTCTTGAGCCATTATTAATCGTTAATATCACTGAAAATATTGCAGCTTACCAAGCTCATGTAACTATTCCAAACATTATTAATGTGTCTCAAATTCAGACTTTTGCCTTGTTAGGTGGGTCCGGTTGTACTTTGTGTTTATTAATTGCAGTCTTTCTGGTTTCAAGAAATAAAGCTTCTAAAACGGTAGCAAAATTGTCTATTGCTCCTGGTTTATTCAATATTAACGAACCTGTTATCTTTGGTTACCCGATTGTCTACAACATTACGATGGCAATTCCATTTGTTTTAATTCCTACTATCGGTATTATTCTTTCATATGTTGCTACTAGCATTGGCTGGATTAGTCCTTGTGTAATTCAAATTCCTTGGACAACCCCAGTAATTGTTGCCCCATTTTTAGCTACTGCTGGTGACTGGCGTGCAGTTGTCTTACAAGTATTAATTTTAGTAATCGGTGTCTTAATTTACATTCCATTTGTTAAAGCTAACGATAGCGTAATGGCAGCAACTGCAAAGAACGAAGAAACTGAAGAAGGAGCAAATAGCGAAGCAGAAAATGCTTAATTATTCAAAAAAGTATTAAAAAAATTGTTCCGGAACAAAAAAATAGTGTATAATGAAAGTGCTTTCAAGGAAAAGGAAAGTACATACATTTATTAATTTAGATAAACACTTTTATAATCAAAGGGAGATAATTATTATGGCAGAAAAAACTATTATGTTAGCATGTGCAGCTGGTATGTCAACTTCATTACTTGTTTCAAAGATGCAAAACGCAGCTAAGGCTGAAGGTAAAGACTACAAGATCTTTGCTACTGCAGCTTCTGGTATTCAAGATGAATTAGACAAAGATCACCCAGACGTATTGATGCTTGGACCTCAAGTTCAATACATGAAAGACAGTGTTCAAAAATTAACTGATGCTGCAGGTATTCCATTAGCAGTCATTAACATGCAAGATTACGGCATGATGAATGGAGAAAAAGTACTTCACACCGCAATGGAATTAATGGGCGAAAAATAATTAGATATTAACTTTAAAGAGATGCTGTAGACAATGCAAAACAATGTCTCCAGCATTTTTTATTTTTTAAAAAAACGAAACTTAAAGGAGCTAGTCACAATGGCACAAGAAAATAGTCAAAACATGGAAGTCGTAATGGGAATTATTATGCAAGCTGGTAATGGTAAAGCTGCCGCAATGCAAGCCATTCAAGCTGCTAAGAAAGGCGACTTTGAAAAAGCAGATGATTTTATTCACCAAGCAAATGAAGCTTTAGTTAATGCCCACAATGTTCAAACCGACATGCTTACTAAGGAAGCTCAAGGCGATCACGTAAAAGTTGATTTATACATGGTGCACGCACAAGATCACTTGATGACTGCGATTACTTTTATTGATTTAGCTAAAGAAGTCGTTGATGTTTACAAGAAGTTAGCCGAAGAAAAATAATCATGCCCGAAGCAAAGTATCTAAAAGTTGCTCGGATAATTCAAAATCGCATCAAGGACGGGACTTACAAAACACAAACTCCCCTGCCTGATCAAGAGGCCCTCGCGAAAGAACTCGGCGTCAGTCGTTTGACTGTGAAAAAAGCGCTTGATGGTCTAGAACGCAAGGGCCTTGTTTATAAGCAATCAGGTCTTGGAACTTTTGTATTAGGCGATATTCCAATTAAGGAAAAAAACGACGCTGCTGCAAATGGTTTTTTTGGCTTACAAGAGGAAATGGGTAAAGATCATATCACAAGCGAAGTGCTTCATTTCACTATTGACTTTCCCAACGAAGAAATTCAAAAAAACTTGCGCATAAAAAACAATGAACCGGTTTATAATATCCTGCGCTTGCGTCGACTTGACCAAAAGCCATTTGTATTAGAGCACACTTACATGCCGGTTAAATTAGTTCCAAATCTTGACTATGTGGTCTTGAATGATTCAATCTACGAGTATCTACATAAAGAATTGAAGTTAAAGTTTAGTGTTGCCTATCGTAAAATCAAAGCTACTAAAGCCGACAAATGGGATCAAGAATTTTTAAAAGCAAAAAAAGATGATCCAATTTTGGAATTAGAACAAATTATTTGGTTATCCAATGGTCAACCAATTGAATATTCTACTAGTCGCAATCGCTTTGATGAACGTAATTACGTAGTTTTAGAAACTAAAAGTTTTTAATTAGTAAGGAGGAAACATGGCATTACCAAAGAATTTTATGTGGGGCGGCGCAAGTGCCGCTAACCAATATGAAGGTGGCTTTGATGAAGGCGGTAAAGGCTTAAATGCTGTCGATGTTTTAACAAACGGATCTGCTACAGAGCCTCGAAAAGTTACCTGGAAAAAAGCTAATGGCGAAAGTGGAACAACTGATTTAGTTTGGGGCAAAAAATTTTCTTTACCTCAAGATGCCACACCTCAACTAGTTGACGGTTACTATTATCCTAGCCATCAAGGAACTGATTTTTATCACCACTATAAAGAAGACATCAAATATATGGCCGAGATGGGCTTTGACGTTTTTCGTTTATCTTTAAATTGGTCAAGAATCTTGCCAAATGGTGATGATGAAAAACCTAACCAAGAAGGCTTAGCATTTTACGATAAAGTCTTTGATGAATGCGCAAAATACGACATTAAGCCCCTAGTTACCTTGTCTCACTATGAAACTCCTCTATCACTTATTCAGCGCTTTGGTGGCTGGAAAGATCGTCGTTTAATTGATGCTTTCACCCACTACAGTGAAATTGTGATGAAGCATTATAAGGGGAAAGTTAAATATTGGCTTACTTTTAATGAAATTAACGCCATGGACATGGCTCCTTATATGGGTGGCGGTTTAATTGATGATAGCGAGCAAAACCGTGCTCAAGGTGCTCATAATCAATTTGTTGCTAGCTCTAAGGTAGTTAAATTAGCTCATGAAATCGACCCTCATAACAAAGTCGGCATGATGTTAGCTTATAGTGCAATTTATCCTTATACTTGTGATCCAGCTGACCAAATCAAAGTCATGAAAGCTAAGCAAGAAATGCTCTTTTATTCTGACGTTCAAGCTGGCGGACGCTATCCGGATTATCGCTTAAAGCAATACCAGCGAGATGGAATTAAACTAGATGATCGCCCTGAAGATTATGACCTAATTAAAGATTATCCAGTAGACTTTTTAAGTTTTTCTTGCTATACATCAAATGTTTTAACGACTCATAACAAAGAAGCTAAGGCCAATGGTAATGTTTCAGCTGGTGGCGTTGTGAACCCATATTTAGAAAGTAACGCTTGGGGCTGGGCAACTGATCCTGACGTCTTACGTCTAGCTTTGAACGATTTATGGGATCGATATCATAAACCTCTCTGGGTTGTCGAAAATGGCCTTGGCTGGGATGATAAGTTAGAAGATGATCACTCAATTCATGATGATTACCGCATTAAGTACCTCCGCTCTCAAATCAAATCTATGGAGCAAGCCGTAGATTTAGATGGCGTCGATTTAATGGGTTACACCATGTGGTCAGCAATTGATTTAGTGTCTAACGGGACTGGCGAAATGAAGAAGCGTTATGGCTTTGTTTATGTTGATCGTGATGATCGCGGAAACGGATCTTTAAAGAGATATCCTAAAGATTCTTTCGACTGGTACAAAAAAGTTATCAGTTCTAACGGAAAAGACTTAGACTAATTGCAAAAATAAGTTTAAAATAGATACGAAAACTCACATCACGAAAAGAGATCTAACTTTAAGGTTAGATCTCTTTTTGTATACTTATTCAATTATTAAACTAGAGAGTTATACGTAATCTAAAATACTTTAAATCAATTCATCAGCACTTTGGTCAAAGAACTTAGCATTTTTATAGTGATAGACCAAACGAGAAGCGTCAAAAATTTCGCCATCATCAAGATAATAAAAATCATGTACTTCTAATGCCGGATCACCTGGCTGCAATTGCAATATTTTTGCTTCTTGATCGTTTATTTTCTTAATCTGCATATACTTATCTGAAAAACGAATCTCATGCCCCAGAGCCTTTCTAATATAGCTAAACAGGGATCCTTCAGCCAGTTGCGGTGTCAAAAATGGTACAACAGACTTTAAATAATATGATTCTTCATAAACGAAGGGCTTATCATTATCTTTTCTTAGACGCTTAATTTCAAAGCAGGGCTTTTTTCCAAGCAATTCTTGAGCCCACTTAGGAGGCTGTTTTACTTCTTTAACACTATAAACCACACTTGTTGGATTAGATAAAACATCCCCAAAGCCCCGGTTAGTCCCTAAAGACATGAAACCTTTCCCAGTTTGTGGCGAGGTTCTAACAAAGATCCCTGAGCCTTGTATTTTATAAACCATACCTTGTTGATCTAACAAAGTTAAAGCTTGCAAGACTGTCGACTTACCTACTTTAAATTGTTCCATCAAATCTGTAATTTTGGGAAGTTGGTCCCCATGCTTCAAATTTTTTTCAGCGATATATTTTCTTATCTTATTAGCAACAACTTGATATTTTTTCATAGTATTTCTCTTACTTAAATAACTCTAATTCACATAAAAAATCTCCGTAGGTTTGTGCCCATGGAGATTTTCACTTAATTGCTTATTATTTTTGAGCAGCATTACTTGCCTCATCAGCTTGTTCTTGCTTAAGAAGCTTATTGTCGTAGTGTTTGATAAATGGATACCAAATAAAGAAAGCAATAATTGCATTTACTACGGCCAAAACAAATCCTTGCCAACTAGCAGTAGCAATCATACCACCTAAACCAATAGGTGTTGGCCAAGGTTGTTGGAAACGAATTACTGGTACGATTCTTAAAGCAATAGCTGCATAAGCGACCATTGAACAAGCCATTGGTGCAAGCAAGAATGGTACAAATAAATATACGTTATAAACAATTGGTAAACCAAACAAGATAGGCTCGTTAATGTTGAAAATAGCAGGTACTGCTTCAAGTTTACCTAATTCGTGTAATTGCTTAGATTTGGCTGCAAAGGCCATCCACATAGCCATACCTAAGGTAGCACCAGATCCACCCATAAATACAAAGGCATTAGTAAATTCACCTGCAAACACGAGATGAGCTCCGTGAGCATTAGCAGCCATATTAGATAAAACAATTGCTTGATAGAAACTTGAAATAATAGTAGCACCGTGGATACCGAACCACCATAATAGCCCGATTAGGAAGAAGATAATTAATACTCCCCACCAACTTCCAGCAATGTTTGAAATAAATGAGAATGGAATGTATAGAAGTTGGAAAATATCAGTACCTAAAACAATTAAGATAACGTCAATAACGGCAATAATAAAGGCAATTAAGAAACCTGGAATCATTGCTGAAAATGAATTAGAAACACCAGCAGGAACAGATGCAGGCATTTTAATTCTTAAATTATGTTTCATACAGTAACGGTAAATTTGAACAGTTAACCAAGCAACAATTAACCCTGTAAAAATACCAGTTGCACCGATTCTAGTTAAACCAGAACCAGAAACACCATAACCATTTGCGACAACGTTACCATCTTTTAAGATGTTAACCCAAGCAGTTTGTCCACCTTTCCAAATTAATTGAGGAACAGTGATAAATAATCCCATCAAAGTAAGAAAAACTGCGTTAAGTGGGTCAAGCAACAAATTTTCTTCTTTACGATAAATGTCAGCATAGTTATATGCAAATGATCCAGCAAAGAAGATCGCGATAATACCCATTGTGGCATTGTAAATAACTGTATAAATGTTGTTAAAACGACCAATTGTTGCATTATAGAAGTCCACAAACCAGTCAGCCTTAATAACTTGTGGCAATACAGTTAAGATCAAAAACATTGATCCAATAATTGAAAAGGCAATGATTGAATATCCGGCACCCATGATTGCACGTACAAAACGTGAACCAGAGAACTTACCGAGATACTTCATCATATTATCCTTAAATGAAGGTTTAGCAGTATCTGACATAATTTAATCCCCCTCTTATGTGTCTACTGTCTGTTTCTTTCAAATGTCTTAATTGCTCGTAAGTACTTATCTTTCCCACTTTGAATAGTTTGAATTCTCTTCAAAATCAGAATACAGCCTAGAATTCCCGCAATTAAAATTGTAAAAATTACATGTGAGACTCCGCTTGTAGTCATGAATGGGAAAAATACTTTTCCAAGTGGGCTGTAGCAAATAGCGGCTAAAAGTACATTTGAAATCAGTTGAACTCCATAATACAAAGTCGTAAATCTCAAATCAGTATCTTTTTTGTGCCACTTGCTAGCTTGCTCAATAGAAGCAATTAGAATTAAAGTTAATAAAATTCCCGCTACGATTGAAGCAACAATATCTTGATAGGAAACTGAAAAAACTAGCCAAAATAGATTTGTAAATACATAAGCTGCTGAAAAGTATCTGATCATCAAGTAGCGGCTAAAATACATTGACCGTACACTCATGTCATGCTTTTTAGCTTCTAATTCTGGATCTTTTTTAGCCATATTGTTTCTTTCCTTTCTGAATTGTTCCTAAACAATTTTGACAACACCTGTATAATATACTAAAATGAAAGTGCTTTCAAGAGTAAAACAAAAATAATTTATTTTTTTCGAAAGGAAGTATTATTTTATGACTGGATATAAGATGCCAAAGGGCTTTTTATGGGGTGGTGCTGTTGCTGCACACCAATTAGAAGGTGCATGGAACGAAGATGGCAAAGGAGTCTCAGTAGCTGATGTAATGACTGCTGGTTCTGTAGATAAGCCTCGTGAAATTACTCATGGAGTTGAGGAAGGAAAAAATTATCCTAACCACTCTGCTATCGATTTTTATCACCACTATAAAGAAGATATTAAATTAATGGCTGAAATGGGCTTTAAGTGTTTTAGAACCTCGATTGCTTGGACTAGAATCTTTCCTAATGGCGATGATAAGCAGCCAAATGAAGCAGGACTGAAGTTTTATGATGACTTATTTGCTACATGTCATAAATATGGAATCGAACCCGTTATCACTTTAGCCCACTTTGAAATGCCATATCATTTAGTAGAAAAATATGGTGGCTTTACCAACCGTAAGGTAATCGACTTTTATGTTCGTTTTGCTGAAACTTGCTTTAAGCGCTACAAAGACAGTGTCAAATATTGGATGACTTTCAATGAAATTGATAATCAAGCTGACTGGGCTGGTAAGTTCCAAACTATGACTAACTCTGGTTATTTTGTTGAAGATCAAAAAGATCCGGAAGCTGCAATGTTTCAAGCTGCTCACTATGAATTAGTAGCTAGCGCTATTGCCGTAATTAAGGGTCACCAAATCAATCCTAACTTTAAGATTGGTTGTATGATTAACTTCACCCCATTTTATCCAGCAACTTCTGATCCTGAAGATGTTTTACTTGCTCAAAGAGTAATGCAATTTAGAAGTTGGTTCTCAGACGTTCACTGCTGGGGCGAATATCCAAAAGCTGTTGAAGCTTACATCGAAAGACATGGCTATCGTCCAGATATCACTGAAGAAGACCGTCAAGTTCTTAAAGATGGTACAGTTGACTATGTTGGTTTTTCATACTACTCATCAAATAATGTTTCCGCAGATAAGATGACTGTTGATGATGATAAAATTGACATTCCAGCTGTAACTATTGCAAACAAGTACTTAAAACAAACCGACTGGAACTGGACAATTGATCCTAAAGGCTTAAGATGGGCACTTAACTTCTTAACTGACCGTTACCACAAGCCGTTATTCATTGTTGAAAATGGTATGGGTGCTTATGATAAAGTTGAAGCTGATGGCTCAATTCATGATCCATACAGAATTGAATACTTAAAAGAACACATCATTGCCATGGAAAGAGCTGTTAAATTCGACGGAGTTGACTTAATGGGCTACACTCCATGGGGCTGCATTGACTTAGTTAGTGCTGGTACTGGTCAAATGTCTAAACGCTATGGCTTTATTTACGTTGATAAAGATGACGAAGGCAAAGGAAGCTTAAAGCGTTCTAGAAAAGATTCCTTCTACTGGTACAAGAATGTTATTGCATCAAATGGTGAAGATTTAGGAAAAGAATAACTTTTTAAATCAGTTTCATTCGACAAAAATGGACTCACAATATGCGAGTCCATTTTTATTTTCACTAAGATTTTCTTAATTCTGCTTACTCTCAAGCTAAATAGTTTATTTTTTTAAACAAGCTATTACAATGGGTGGTGTAAGGAAATGAAGATAATTCTCAAGAAAGGAAGTTATTTGTATGGCAAATGATTTAATGAAGAGTCGTAACCACGAAATGATTGATCAGTTAAACGATTGGTTTGGTTTTCCAAAAGACTTTTTTGACGATAGCTCAATCAAAAATATCATGCAATCAGATGTTGCAGAAACTGATAAGGATTATATCGTGAAAATAGATATGCCTGGAATGGATAAGAACGAAATCAATGTTTCTTATAACAATGGAACCTTGAATGTTTCAGGTACTCGCAAGGCTTTTACTAATCTTGATGATAAAAAAGGTACTCTTATCCATGAAGAAAGAAGCGTTGGTAGAATTCAAAGAAGTTATCACCTACCAGATGTCAACGCTAAACAAATCACCGCTAAAGATGAAAATGGCGTTTTGACTGTTATCTTGCCAAAACAAAGTGCACAAGATAATAGCAATAATATTACTGTTGATTAAGTTAATAAGAAACAAGTCCAAGATAATCTAAAAGACGTAGACCAGTGGCCTACGCCTTTTATTTGACTGAGATTATTTTCACTTGATAACTACCAGCTGGAGCTTCAACTTTTACAGTCTCTCCAGCCTTCTTTTTCATTAAAGCTTGACCTAGTGGTGAATCAAAAGAAATTTTACCGCTTGCTAAATCTGCTTCCATTCGGCCTACAATTCTATAGTTTTCGATTGCTTCATCATCTTCAAATTGCAACTGTACATTTGAGCCTAAATCAATCTTGCCATCATCTTGTGGCTTTACAATCTCCGCATAACGCAATTGCTTATCTAAATAGCGCAGGCGACTTTGTAAGTGGCCTAATTCCATCTTCGCGGTAGTATATTCTGAATTTTCAGATAAGTCCCCCATGCTTCTAGCTTCTTGTAAAATCTTAATTCCCCTTGGACGATCTTTTTTTAAGCGTGCTATTTCATCTTCGATTTGTTTATAGCCTTGTGGCGTCATCTTTTGAAAATAAACCATTTTATCTATTACTTCTTAATTAAGTGGTGTTTCCTTTCCAGTTGCTACATCCTTGTAATAGATTTTACCATTTTTCATCACGTAATTATTAATAACTGCGCCAGTCTTTTTCTCAGCTACACTATAAACGCCATTACCACCTCGAACTTCAAAATCTTGCAATCCAGTTCCTGCAGGATATTGATCACGCTTGATTGTATCGTTAACAATTAACTTGAAGTTTTGCTCTCCTAATTGATCGTTAGAATTTGAAGTATTTGAACTTTGATTATTTGAGTTTGAATTATTCATATTTGAGTTACTTGATTGTTGAGAATTAGTAGCATTATTGGTTTGAGTGCTATCAGAATTTGAAGATTGGTTAGATGATTCACTATCTTCGTTATCAGAATCTTCAGTATGTTTTTCTTGATGCTTTTTAGTCTTATGATGACTCTTTTTACTGGTTTGACTAGATTTTGCATCGCTATTATCACTCTTAGCAGAGTTATTAGAACAGCCCACCGCAAATAATACGGTTAATAGTGTCATACCGGACAATAAAACTTTTTTATGCATTGTATTACTTCCTTGCTTTTATTTTTCTATATATTTTATAAAAATCGGTTTAATTATACCAACCAGAAAACTGGGGTCAATTAGCTTTTGCATATATGCAAAATTTCGTCCTTTATCTCATTACTAATATCTTTTTCTATATTAAGCTAGCAGTTTGAGGTAGAATATTAAATGTAAGATTATAAATATATGAAAAGGAAGTATGAAATTATGTCTCACGAATTAACTTTTCAAGAAATAGAAGGTTTCCGCAAAGATTTTGATAATTCCAGAAACGACGTTGTTTCTCGTGCTGCAATGCGTTCTGGTGTCCTTGAAGCTTCATTCAATCCTAAAGTTGAAGAAACTTTAAATGATGTTTTTTCAGTTGAAGTTAAAACTGACAACGTTACTAACCAACAACAATCCGGCCGTTGCTGGTTGTTTGCTACTTTGAATACTTTACGTCACTACTTTGGTGAAAAGAATAACTACAAGAACTTTACTCTTTCTCAAGCTTATAACTTCTTCTGGGATAAGATTGAACGCGCTAATATTTTTTATGACATGATTATTGACACCGCTGATAAGCCATTAGACGACCGTACTGTCAAAGCATATTTGAACTTTGCAGGTACTGACGGTGGTCAATGGGCAATGGCAGCTTCACTAGTTAAGAAATACGGTGTTGTACCAACTAATGCTATGCCAGAAACCTTTAATACTAACCACACTTCTGGCTTTGCTGACGCTTTAGCACGCAAGGAAAAGAAAGATGCTTTAGTTTTGCGTAAATTAGTCAACGAAGGCAAGATGGACGAAGTTGAAAAGAAGCGCAAGGAATTCTTAAGCGAAGTTTACCGTATGACTGCAATCGCTGTTGGTGAACCACCTAAGAGCTTTGACTTAGAATTCAGAGATGACGACAAGAAACTTCACTTAGAAAAAGGTTTAACTCCTGTTCAATTCTTTAATGAATACTGGAAAGATTTTGACTTTTCTGATTATGTCTGCTTAACGAATGCACCTGATCATGAATATGGCAAACTCTACTCACTTCCATTTGAGGATAATGTTGAAGGTGGTATCCCAATTACTTTCTTAAACGTACCAATGGAATACTTAAAAGATGCTGCAATCAAGCAATTGAAGAGTGGTGAAAGTATTTGGTTCGGTAATGACGTTTTGAAAGAAATGGATCGCAAGACCGGCTTTTTGGATGATGAATTATACAAGACTGATGACTTGTTCAATGTTGATACCAAGATGTCTAAAGCAGATCGTTTAGCTACTGGTGAAGGTGCCGTAACCCACGCCATGACCTTGGTTGGTGTTGACTTAGACCATGAAGGGGACGTTCGTAAGTGGAAAGTTGAAAACTCATGGGGTGATAAATCTGGCCGCAAGGGTTACTTCACAATGAGTGACGACTGGTTCAACGACTACGTTTATGAAGTAATTGTTCACAAAGATTACTTAACTGATGAGCAAAGAAAGATTGCTGATTCAACCCCTACTCCACTTCCAGCATGGGACTCACTTTCATAATAATAAAATCAAAAATATTTTAATATTTTGCAAATATGCAAAAAATGGTAAGACTGACGAATTTTTAGTCTTACCATTTTTATTTGTACTTTTTTAATTGATACTACTTTCACGCAAAATAACTTTTGTATTAACAACCACCTTAAATGGCTCCTTAAAATCATTATCGATTAAATTTTGCAGCACACAGACAGCTAACTTTCCCATTTCATTAGTATCAACGTGAACACTGCTCAAAGCCGGATTGGCAAATTCAGCAGCCGTTGTGTCATTAAAAGAAATTAAACTAACATCTTCTGGAACTTTAATATTGTTTTCTCTTAAGACTTTCAAAGCTCCAATTGCCATTGCATCATTTGCAACAACTAGTGCTTGCGGTAATTTCACGCCTTGATCTAACACTTCTTTAATTGCTTGATATCCACTTTCAGGAGTAAATTTTCCTACAAAAACATTGTCTAAATTAAATAAGCCTAGTTGGGTCATGTAACTTTTGAAGTCTTGGAAGCGAAAGTCAATTAGATTATTTTTATCATAATCAGACGCTAAATCTCCTGCCAGCATCCCAATTTTCTTTTGATTATGCTCTAAGAAATGATCAATTATCTCTTTCATACAAGCATGAAAGTCAGACACAATACAGCTATAGCCTTGATCTAAAGTGTTTTCATCTACAAAAATCATTGTTTTTTGATATGACTTTATTTCATCTAATCGCTTTTTTGAATACTGCTGATGACCAATTACAATAATTCCAACACAATCAGCTAGACCAGCCAAACTATCCCTATCATAGACAATGATCGTTTCATAATTCAAAGCTGCGCCAGCTTGCTGGATACCATTTCTAATTGAATAATAGTACAAATCCTTAATTTCTTGATCTGCGTCACACCATAAAACAACGCCAATTTTCTTGAGTCTTCTTTTATAGTGACGTTTTGCCTTATCATAGTGAAGCTGCTCTGCAATTTGGAAAATCTTCTTACGCGTTGAATCATTGACCGATAATGTACGATCATAATTAAGCACTCTTGAGACAGTAGCTGGCGACACGTCAGCCTTAGCAGCAATATCTTTAATAGTTGCCATCTGGATCCTCTTTTAATAAGTAAAATATTTTTTATTTACTAAAACATTTTACCATTATTTTTATATAAGGCAGCTAAGGTAAAGTCTAAAACATATCGATCCTGTGCATCTAATAAAAACTCAGGATGAACTTGAGCGCCCCAAGAGTCATCCCCACCAACTCCCATTTGAGCAGCAATAACACGGACATAAGTATATCTACTTGGGCCTAAATCAGATAAATGATCTGTAGTTTCAAGTTGACTTGTTGAATATGGCAAAGCTGAAACATTGAGTGGCGTCTTATTAGCAAGAATTCTAATTCCATCGCCAGCTTTATTCAAAAGATCATATTGACGAACCTGACTGCGATTGCCGCATTCTTGTAAGCGTAAATATGGAGTTAGATTATCTTGTACTTTTCCTTTATAAATTCCAAAATAAGATCCAGCTAAACGATCACTATAACTTTCATTAGGACCTAAACCATAATATTGATAACGATCATAATCATTTGGAATCGCGAACTCTAAGCCAAATAACGGCAACTTCCCTACTTTCTGAGCACCAGGGAAGATTGCTTGGATATTAATCTTGCCACTTTTATCAATGCGATATCGAATGTCTAGCTTATCTTTTAAAGCAACCGGCAAATCAAATTGAGCATTAATTTCAACAAATTCTTCTTCTTTTTCAAAATTCAAATCTACCAGCTTCATGAATTTACCAGCATTTTCCCATTGTGCCATCTCAAAACCGTAACAAGCGCCCCGGTCATTATCAGTTAATGGCCGCCAAAATGTTGGCTGCATCAAAGTTTGTAAAAATTCACTACCACCATAATTGATTGAAACTAATTTTCCTCTTTCCTTGGAAAGTAAAATACTATAATTATGTCCACTAAAGCCAAAATTATAATCGCTATCAATTGGGGTGCCTGCTCCATCTGGCTCGAAAGTTGGAATGGCTTTATGTACTAAAAATTGAACTTTGCCTAACTGGTATCCTGCATCAGCCCAGTCATTGCTTTGGGCTAAAATTTCACTTACTTGATAGATTAGTTCATCTGTTGGTTCAAAATCGATTTTGGGCCATTTAATTTTAAAAACTCCAGACTCAGTTGGCATTACATTTATAGTCAGTGAATGACTCCAGATAACTCGACCGTTAAGTAAGACATTGGCAACAAACTTCTCTTTTTCCAGATCGATGAACAAATTTTTATTTTCTACTGTTAACTCTTTATCATTCAACTTCATCTGAACATTATTATATAAGGCTTTAACAGCTGCCATTTTCGGTGAAACTACTCGATTAGCAAAAACTAGCCCATCACCACAAAATTCATAATCTGTTGGTCGATCATCAAAATCGCCGCCGTAAGCTAAACTGCCATTTTTCTCAATGCCCTGATCGATAAAGTCCCAAATAAAACCACCTTGATACTGAGGATATTTTTCTAAAGCAGTATAAGATTGTAGGTCACCTACTGAGTTGCCCATGGCATGCATATATTCACAAGAAATATATGGTTTTTTCGGATTAGACATTAAATATTCTTCAATTTCGTGTGGTTTAGCATACATTCGGCTTTCGATATCGCTTGCTTGATCAAATTTACGATTATGCGTCACTCCTTCATAATGCACTAAGCGATGAAGATCATTTTTACGCAAGAAATCTGCCATCTTAGCTATGACACTACCAGCATAGGATTCATTACCACAAGACCAGATCAACACACACGGGTGATTATAGTCACGCTGCATCATATTATTAGCGCGATCTAAACATGCAGCCAGCCATATTTTTTTACTTGCGGGTACATTATAAGTCGCATCTTCTTTGCCTACTTTTTGCCAGGTACCATGAGTTTCTAAATTGGTCTCATCAATTACATAGAGGCCGAGTCGATCACACATCTCGTAAAAATAAGTCTGATTTGGATAATGGGATGTTCGAACCGCATTGATATGGTTGCGTTTCATGGTTTTAAGATCCCAAGCAATATCTTTTTTACTAATGGCTCGCCCAGCTTGACAATCAAATTCGTGTCGATTTACACCCTTGAAAACAATTCGGCGGTTATTTAAATACATAATTCCATCACGAAGTTTGAAGCTGCGAAAACCTAGTTGAACTTGACTAACTTCTTGCAATTTATCCTTGAGATATAACTTTACTCTCAAAAAATAGAGATTAGGATTCTCACTACTCCAAGTTAGAACTGCTAACTTACGCCAATTTAAATGAACGCGCTTGTTTTCAACACCAACTTCGGTTTTGCGGATTACTTGCCCCTTATTATCCATTAACTCACATGATAAAAAGCTGTTATCGATATCCCCGTCTAATTTGAAGTCTGCTTTAAGTTGACCTTCACTTAAGTTCTTGCTTAAAGTGGGTGTAAGATGAACATCCTCTAAATGTAAATCAGCCTTAGCTCTTAATTCAACGCTTCTAAAAATTCCAGTTAAACGCCAAAAATCCTGATCTTCCAGCCAAGAAGCCGATGAGTATTTAAATACAGCCACACAAAGGCGATTATTTTTTTCTTGAAGAAATTCAGTAACTTCAAATTCACTTGGGGTAAAAGAATCTTCACTATAGCCAACAAATTTTCCATTTAGCCAAACATAAATCGCAGTTGCCGCACCTTCAAAACGTAAGTTAACTCTTTTATCTTTTAAACCATTTGCTAAATCAAAATAGCGTACATAAGAGGCAACTGGGTTTTCTTTTTTAGGAATTAAAGGTGGCTCCAATTTTTCATGACCATCGAATGGATATTGCACATTGACATATTGAGGTTTTCCATAACCTTGTAATTCTAAATTGGCTGGGACATCTACAAAGCCAAAACCACTATCATCAAAACCATTTTCATAAAAATCCTTAGCCCAAAGATTAATATTTTTTACGTAATTAAGCTTCCAGCGTCCATCTAAGTTTTGAATTAAACTTGATTTTTTTTGAAGTAATTGCTCGTCACTAGCATATACAACGTGGTCTGAATGAGCCGCAACTGTATTGACTGCAAAAACTTCTGGATTTTCTAGCCAGGATAAATCTGCTCTATTTTTTCTATTTTTCATCATTTTCTACCGCCTTCAACTTATAAACAGTCTCCATCTTTTTCACCATTGCGCCAAATGGCTGCTTTTGGGATATACGAAACTCTTTAGAATTAACAATCAGCACGATTACTGAATCATCTAACTTAGACTTTTTAATTACAGGATCCCAGAATTCAATTATTTCTTGTCCTTTTTTTACTTTATCACCATTATTTACATAACTGACAAATCCTGTACCATCTAATTTTGCAGTCCCTAGACCAATATGAATTAACACAACTAATCCATTTTCATTTTCAATTAGGACATAATGCTTGGTAGGAGCAATTACTTTAACTGTTGCATCAAAAGGAGCATAAACCTTTCCAGACTCAGGCTCAATCGCAAAGCCGCAGCCCATCAGTTCACTAACGAAAGTTTCATCCTTAATTTGACTTAGTGAAAGCAATTTTCCAGTAATCGGACTTTTTAAAGTAAATGATTCATCACTTTTGACTTCACAATGAGCGTGCTTTTTAGTAAAAAGACGTTCTAATTGATCAACGATCTCAGCATGTTTATCTTCAGTCAGCCAAATCTTTCTAGCAAAAATAAAAACTGAAACAAGGAGCATAATTGCTGGAAAAGCAAACATACAAATTTTAAAAATCTCTTGTTGATGACTACTGATGTCTTGCATCCGAGCGCCTGTCGTCATCCCCGCCATAACTGCTACTAAAGAAACAAACCAATTTGATAAGGCGCCACCTAATTTATCTATTAAAGGGCGAATTGATAAAGTTAAAGCTTCATCGCGGTGACCTGTTTTAAATTGTCCATATTCAACAGCATCAGAAATGATCATCAGCACTACCAAAAATGCTAAAGGTTGCGGAATAAAAAACAACTCAGCTCCCACTAAAACAATTGCCAAACTGCCATGGGCTAAAGCATAAATACTAATCCCCGTTAACATTGTTGCAATGCAGATATAAAACAATCTCTTACGATTAAACTTTCTAGCTAAGGATGGAAATAAAGTTACTGAAATGAGTCCGACAACTGTGTTAATGCTGTATAAAATCGTATAACCATGCGCATTTCCCAAAATATAAGAAAAATAATACAGCTGCAAAGAATTCAAAGTATTCACGCCTAGCCCATAAAACCAATAAGCTAGAGCTAACCCCATTAACTGATCATTCTTAGTTAATACCTTGAAGACCTGACTTAAAGTAGTCTTTTTCTTATTTTGACGTAAATTAGATTGGATCTCATGAGTCCCAACTCCAACAGCTAAGGCTGATAAAATTCCAATTACTGCTACTAAAAAGGCAAACCAAAACCAGCCTTGTTGATCACCATTAGGATTAGACTTGTTTGCGGAAAAAAACAAAACCAGCGGCATAATCACTACACCTACAATATTAGCTCCAATTGTTGAGCCAATACGAGCCCCTGTAGCTATTTTTTCTCTTTGACGAGAATCAAAAGATAAGGCCGGAATCATGGACCAAAAGCCGGTATCTCGAAATGAATAAAAAATGTCCATAATTAAGTATAAAAATGCAAATGCAATTAAGTAGATGATTGGAGCGTTTTTATTTAATCCACCAAGATTAGTAAACAAACTTAATAAGGCTAAAGAACTAATAATGCCTCCACACACAACCCAAGGTTTGAACTTTCCCCAAGGTGTGATTGTCCGATCGATAGCATTTCCAATTAGCGGATCAATTAATACCTCACTAATGCGAATGATCGCAATTAAGTTAGTGATCATGAAGATCATCTGACTATCACCAGCTTTAAACAAGTGAGTCGTTACAAACACAATAAAATATGTCGACAGCGTCGCATAAAAAACATCATTGCCAAATGCCCCAAAGGCATAAGACAGATTAGAAATCCTATTTTTCATAAATTTCCTCCATCGCTGCTTTCCTTGTGACCATATTCTATAATTGTTTACTAAATTTGTCTATATTTAAGTAAACTTTATTACTGTATTAAAGCTTAGTCCTATTTACCAAAATATTGACATATCAATTGTTTATCAATGAAATCTTCACCATATATTTTAGTAAATTTTATTAGGGATCTTTAGTAAATACTATAGTAAACATAAAAAACCACTAGCTATCATTTTCGATAACTAGTGGTTCTTCACACTCTAATTTTTTAAACATTCCATTCATCCATGAATTCATCTACAAACTCATGCATAAATTCAGTACGCCTATGCGCTTCTTTTTTGCCGCCAGGTGTATTCATCAACTTTTCCAAATCAAAAAGTTTTTCATAAAAATGATTAATAGTTGTTTCTTCATGGTTGCGGTATTGATCATGACTAATTAATTTCTCTGGTTTGATTTTTGGATCATAAATCAAATTACCATGCTTACCACCATAAGTAAAAGCACGCGCAATTCCGATTGCCCCTAAGCTCTCAATTCGATCAGCATCTTGCACGTATTGGCCACTTAACGGGAGCTTATAGTGATGCTCAATGTTCGCAGAAAAAGACATGTGCTGGATAGTAAACAAAATATCTTTAATTTCTAAATCACTAAAGCCTACTTCGGGTAACAGTCCGCAAATCTCTTGTATAACTTTTTGAGGATCAGAGCAGATTTTTTCATCAATCGTATCATGCAAAAAACTTCCTGTTCGAATAATTGCCACCATTCTGCTTTCAGGATGGGCATCAGGATTATCTTGCAAATACATTTTTGTAGCTAAATTTGCAACCCGCTGTCCATGATAAAAGTCATGTCCAGTACGTTCATTTGCTAGTTGTTTTTTGGTAAATTCTTCTACTTGGCTAATGTCCATCATCAATTCCTCCTAGCTCGCTTATATTTTTATTCTATCAAAAAACCTACTACGCAAAATCACGTAATAGGTTCAAATATTTCATTATGCCATCGAATCCCAACAAGGAACTTCTGTTGCAGGTCCTTCAGAAATTTTTACTAACTCATCTGATAAGTACTTCTTTTTAACAACAACTTTAAAAAGATATTCATCAAACCACTTATCATCCATCACAAAGTAGCCCTTATCACCAACTTTAGTTCCCCATGAGTTTTCAACCTTCCATTGACGACTCTTGCCATCAACTACATCAACACCTACCAAAGTCATCGCATGCGTTGAACCACTTGCACCAGTTTGTAATCTTTGCTTTTTATCAAGCTTAGTTTCAATGTTGAAAATCGTGTCCGTTTCATATAGGTCGGCAGATAAAATTCCCTTTTGACGATCACTAGATTTACCTACATCACAGCCAAACCAAATAGTCTCGCCAGCTTGCAATTGCTTAATTGCAGCTTTCTTCAAGTTTTCAATTCGAGTATTCAAGAATCTAACTGGACTGCCTCCTGCAACATTATCTTCAAATGGCAAACTAAACAATTTGTCATATTCGTGATCAGGAGCATTAAATAAAACTACATAATCATCAAGATCATCAGTGAAATATTTGTGCCAAAAGTCTAATGGTGTCAAGCCTTCATCCAATTGATAGTTGCCATCATCATCTTTAAATTCGAGATCAAATTTTTGGACAGGTTCACCAAAAGCGATAACTGCCATACGGTAAACTTCGCTCAAAAATTCTTGACGTTTAGCTTGAACTTCATCGTCTTTGCCAGCTTGAACTAAATCACGCAAAACCAATCCATCTTGACGTAATTTCATATTGAGCGCTTGGTTAAAAGCGGCAGTATTGTTAGCGGTAAAACTCTCTGCTTGCGCATAATCTGGAACTAAGCCATATTTTTTAATCAAAGAAACAGCCATGTGCCATTGTCCACCATCAGTATCAGGTGCTTGTAAATAAAAATGAACAGTTCGATCATCAATCGGCTGATCAGCAGTTTCTATAATGTGATTAAAAAAGATATTTGCTCTTTCAATTCGATCCCAGAAAAAGAGATAACTTTGCGAGAATACAAAATTTTTAGCCTTATTTGCTTTAGCAAATTCATGACGCAAAGTATTAAGAGCCGCAAATAACCAGCAGCGTCCTGATTGTTTTTGATCAGTCACATTGTCAGTGGGAATTTCAATAGAGAAGGTACGATTTAGAGCGCGAATACCTTCCGTATTTAAACTAGCCTTTTGTAAACCATTAGTTACAACTGCAAGTTCAGCAATGCGATTTTGTTTATCAGCTTGATAGTCTTTTTGAAATTTGGCAATTTCATCTAAAGTTAGTTCATGATCCATATTATTTTTTTCTTCTTTCTGTAAGAGATAGATTTTATTCTTTTAATAACCATAATATAACTACTTACAAAAAATCAATATTAAATATAAATTACTAAGAATAAGCCATTTCCCAGATTTGAACTGGGGACCTCCTCCTTACCACGGCGGTGCTCTACCTCCTGAGCTAAAATGGCGACTATATTGTATCAAAAAAGGCATCCCTTTTACTAGGATGCCTTCCATAATATCTAGTTGTCAAAAATTTTATTTAAACTCAAGATTGTTTTTTCAATCCATCTATCAATAATCTTTCCAAGAAAGATGGATAAATGCTTGATATGGATAAGTTTGAATAAATAGATTCTAATATAATCTGCTAATGAACATACAATATATACAAGTACAGTAACTAATATCAAAATAATAAAAAGAAAAATTGGATTCATATTATCTCTTCCTGGAATCATTACCCAGTACTGCAGATATGCATCAATTAAGGCTGTGTGAATCAAATATACGCCTAAAGTTGCTGGCGCTAAAAATTCAATCACTTTTATAGTGACCTTATTTAGCTTTAATTCAGGAAAGAAGCAAAAGATGGCAGCAGCACTTAACAAAATTGTGGGTGCCACAAATGTATTTTTAGTTAGAAAATCTGAATTTAACAAAAGATGAAAATGCTCATTAATAGCAACAATCATAATTTTTGATAGCCAAGATATTCCAATACATCCAATTACTATCCATGCCAAAACCTTTTTAGATATTTTCTTATCCAAATCAAATTTCCCAATAAATGCTCCCATTAAATAATAGAGCATTAAACCAAACATATCTTTACCTTTAAGCAAGTTATAAGGATCACCATGATTAAATAGGAAAACAGGCAACGTAATAACAACAATAAAGAAAATTATCAAGACCATACATGCGGTATTTCGATTAACATGATTAACTATCACATTCAAGAACGGTACAAATATTAACATTCCAAAATATGATGTAATATACCAATATTTACCTCGAGTCACAGGAAATATCGAATCGATTATCCCTGCACGTGTATGATAACTACTTTTTAAAAACCATAAAATCGCAAAAATGACTACTGAATAGAAAAACACTTCGAACCATATTTGGACTATTCGATGTGCCTTAGGTTCAGATTTATACATTATATAACCCGTTATCATTCCAAATAAAATATTGCACCACAAGCTTATTATGAATAATAACCACAAAGTCATATTTTGAGGTGTCACAAAGTGATTATGATAGAAGGCTCCATTTACCCCCCCACAATATTTGCAATTACTACGTGATCCATGACAACTAAAAACATAGCAAAATCACGCAATAGATCTATCCCATAATTTCTCTTTTTCATTTATTCTCTCACTTAATTACTTAATTCTAACTAAAGTATACTTCTTCTTACCCTTACGGATAATTACAAACTTACCATCAAATGCGCTATCTGGCTCCACAATAAAGTCAATATCATTTTGACGTTCGCCATTTACATAGATAGCCCCGTTTTTCACATCTTCGCGAGCTTGACGCTTAGATGATTCAATCTTAGTTTCAACTAAGAAATCAACAATATTCTTAGCTTCTTTAGTAGCTTCAGTACTTGGTGCGTTCTTAAAGCCTTGTTTAATTTGAGCTACAGATAAATCTTTTACATTCCCCTTAAAGAGTGCTTCTGTAATAAATTGTGCTTCATCAAGACCTTCTTGGCCGTGAACAAACTTGGTAACTTCTTCAGCTAAACGACGTTGTGCCGTACGCTTCCAAGGCTCTTTTTCGACACTTTCGGCTAGGTCTTCAATTTCTTGGCGTGATAAGAAAGTGAAGTACTTAAGGTACTTAACAACATCACGATCATCTTGGTTAAGCCAGAATTGGTAAAATTCGTAAGGACTAGTCTTTTCAGGATCAAGCCAAACTGCACCACCAGCAGATTTACCAAACTTAGTACCATCAGCTTTAAGCATTAAAGGAATAGTTAAACCAAATGCCTTTCGATCTCCACCTTCAAGTTTGTGGATCAAGTCAATACCAGCAGTAATATTCCCCCATTGGTCACTGCCTCCAATTTGAAGTTGAACGCCATTATCCTTATTTAAGTGGTAAAAGTCGATTGCTTGTAAGATTTGGTATGAAAACTCAGTAAATGAAATTCCATTTTCAAGACGACTAGCAACAACATCTTTATTAATCATATTGTTAACTTGGAAGAACTTACCGTAATCACGTAAAAAATCGAGTAAGTTCATATTACCAAGCCATTCAGCGTTGTTTCGAATTTCGAAGTTTTCAGTTCCAAATAACTTCTTCATTTGAGCAGTTAACTTTTCCTCGTTATGCTTAACTTGGTCAGCAGTTTGTAAAGTACGTTCAGTTTTACGACCAGATGGGTCACCAATTGCACCAGTACCACCACCAATTAAAATAACTGGATGATAACCTGCCATTTGGAATCTCTTTAAGATCATAAATGGAATTAAGTGACCAATATGAAGTGAATCACCAGTTGGATCCGTTCCACAGTATAAAGCTAAGTCATCGTGCTCTTTTAAGTAATCGCGCAACCCATCTGCATCGGTTTCTTGATTAATAGCCCCACGCCATTCTAGGTCTTCTAAAATGTCAAATTTTGCCATAATATCCTCCAATAAAAAACGCCCCTTGAGCCTAAACTCAAGGGACGACTAAATATCTTTCTTAGCCGTGGTACCACCCACGTTCGCGCATATTGCGCCTTTAAAAAGTCTTTAAGGAGACCAGTCCATAATTGTACTTCGTTTAAGCCAGCCTGCCTAGCTCTCACCACATGCTAGTTCTCTGAACACTGAGCTGGTTAACTACTTCGTATTAATTTAGATGATAAGCGACAAGGTCCAAGAAGTCAAATGATTTTTTATTAAAACTAGTTATAAAACTTCGATCCCATTAAATGTGCTTTACCTGCACTCATATCGTATTGAACCATTTCGTAGTCATGCAATAATTTTCTTTGACTAGAAGTTAAAGTCTTTTCAGAAACTTTATGACCTTTTTGATCGACTAATTCATACCCATCTTCACCATCGTAATTAATAGTTAAAGCTGGTAATTCTTGATGAACTTTAGTCAACAAAGCTTGATATGGCGTTACTTTAGAATTTGTTTGCTCTAACGTCATACTGATAAAGTCACTCGTATTTACATAACTTGATTTACCAATTTTAGCTTTAGCACCATGGGTGCGGGCGTATTTATTTGAATAAATAAAGTAAGTCGTTGAGTGCAGCTTAATTGGATATTTCTTTAGTTCATCTTGATTAATAATTGTTGGATAATGGTCACCATAAAATACAAAAGTTATCGGCTTGTTAATCTTATCGATCTGCTCAATAAAGCTCTTAACAGCTAAATCAGTATATTGCGCACCTCTAGTATAAGTAGAAAAGTTAGTATCAGTGATCCCTTTAGCTAAAGGTAAGCTTAATTTTATACCGTTAGTAAATTCATTATCACCATACCAGTCATTATAAGGAGTGTGGTTTTGAATTGAAATCAGATTGATAAATTGACCACCTTTACGTGAATCTATCTGTCGTAAGCCATTTTTATACAAAGTATCATCTGACATATACCAGTCACGACCGATTTTCTTTTGATCCGTGATCTTATATTTCGAACCTAAGTAAGCAAACTTATTAAACTTAAACTTCTTATATACTGAAGCTCTAGCATAATAGGTTCCATAAAACGGGTGGATTGCTGACGAATAATTAAAGCTTTGTCCCATATTAGGATATTTTGAAAACTTCGGCAAAACTTGCAAATATGGCATGATTTGCCCCTTAAAGTTAGCCATATTAAATCCCGTCATCGCTTCATATTCCATATTGGCAGTACCACCACCATAGCCAGCACTGAGCATATGACCATAAGTAGTATCTTTTTTGAGTGAGTGCATAAATGGAATTGGGTCTTTAGTGGTTAATTTAACTCCCGGAAAATCAGTTGGATCAACAAATGACTCACTTAAATTAAAGATAATCGTCTGATCAGAAAGCTTGTTTTTTCGAGTCTTATTAATTTGCTTGGCAACCTGACTATATTCTTTTTGAATCTGATCAAGCTTACCAACAGAATAACCAGCTGGCTTTTGCATTGTTTCAACATTTAAGTAGTCTATCAAACTCAAAACTGGACCATTTTTTTGTAGATCTCCTTTAGGATTAGAAAAAGTAATTACATTACCGAATCCTCGAGATAAGTAATATAAAGTTGTATTTTTCTTGTTAAAACCCATCGGAGTCAAGAAGACTAAGATACTTACTCCTAGCCAAATTAATCTTTGCTTGAAGTTTCCTAACTTAATTGGATGTTTTTTCTCTAAAATGATCGTCACAATAATTAAAATAATAATTCCAACTATTGCTGCAAAGACAATCCCCATCCCTACCATTGGTAAAAGGGTCTTCCAGTTAGTAATTTCTTGAATTTCAGAAGGATAAATTGGCTCTCCTCTGAGTAGTAATTTTTCTTTTTCAGCAATCGTCCAGATCAAAGTCAAAACCGTTACAAGGATTATTGAGGTCCAGTAACGAGTAAAGATAAAATTAAAGACCGCAAACAAGGCAAATAAGAAAATCGCCGTTAAAAATGGCACAAAGAAATTCTGCCCAATTAATACAGCAAAGGCATTTTGATTGTCAATTTGACCGCCATCGGCCATAACCAAAATAGATATTGCACTTAAAAGGATTAAGTAAAGCCAAGTCCAAAGACTAATTTTATGACGTGAAAGAAAAGCTTGTATTTTTATCTTTAACTCAGAAAAAGCATCTAATAAAGATGAGAAAGTATCTTTATTGAGGATATTAGCGAATTTTTCAAAAAATGGAATATGTAAAACTATGGCATTAACACATAAAACTAAAATAAAGCTGATAATAATTAATCCAATTATCAAGCCCACCAGCATTAACTTACTAATCCCTAATCGATGACTAGTACTATTATAAAAGAACAAATTTGGACTCAAGCTATATTGTCCAATAATCGCTAGCGGTGTTAAGAAATAAAGGCTATTACTATTAAAACTGCTCCAAACACCTCTAAAAGTCCGTTCAATTAAGGCAGCAATAAAGATATAGAGTGGAGATGAATAGCTTATTAGGAAATTAGGATTAAAAGTAAAATTAGTACCAACAATAGCTTTGCTTTGAATAAAAACTGTTGTCAGTCCAATAGTAATCCCTAGTAAAATAATCGCTAACACGCCAGTCCAAAGCGGCTTAATCCTGTTTAAAAAGGTTTGCTTTTTAATGCCCCAGCCTAAAGCTACTAGTAGTGTTACTGCTTGCCAGTTATTGGGCATAGAATTAAAGACTGCACTAAAAGAAAAAACTAGTAATGATACAATTGCCCATAAACAATTAAATTGCTTATCACTTATCTTTTCTTGTAACTCAACTAATAGCGGGGCAAGAAAACTCGCCAAGATAAAGAAAGAAAACAATGGCGATATAGCAGAGATAAATGGAAAGAGGAACGATCCAAAACCATATAAACTAAAGGTATTCGGCGTCTTAATCCAACTTGCAACTGCAAATAAGAACATGGATAATGCCCCTAAAAGCCAAAAGTTAATAACGATTTTAAAAGTTAGTTTCTTTAAACTGGCTATCTTACCAAATAGATATGCTAGAAAAACCACTAAAAGGTTATTAAAGGCCACACCAGATGCTTGAATATTTATGTCTTTACTTACACTTGCCCTATCTAAAAAGCCAAAAGCTGGCAAAATAAGTCCAAGTCCAATTAGCAACATAAATATACCGGCTATAAGTTTTAAAAAAGATTTCTTGTTAGTATTCACTTATTGCATCCTTTATTTTAAATTAGACACTCTTACATTTTACTCTTAACTAGAAAACTAACAATATTGAAAAAAGGCTTCAATTTATGAAACCTTTTTGCCTAATTTCTTTTTTATTGTAGTTAATACATCTACACGCTTGCCGTGACCAGTGAAAAAGTCAACGATATCTTTTCTGAACTTAAAACACATAACAGCTGTCGCAAGTAAAAATATAAAGCCACATTGCCAGCCGAAGTTAATCCAAACGTAGATGCTGTAGCCAAGCATATATACTAATGGCGGAATGGTCAAATTTTTCATCAAAATAACTAAAATAAGACCGCAAATTAGCGCAATTAAGCCGGCACGCCAGTCAAAAAAGACCATCCACATTGCCGATACCGCCACGCCTTTTCCACCATTAAAATGATTCCACCAAGGAAATGAGTGTCCTAAAATCACACCGAGGCCGCAGGCTGCTTCAGCTTGACGATTTGCTTTAAAGAGCCAATAAACAATTAATAGTGCAATCAAAGTTTTAGCTAAATCTCCAAAGCAGGTGATAATCCCATATTTTTTACCAAAAACTGCGCCAATATTTGCAGTTCCTGGATTTTTAGATCCGTATTTAGTCGGATCTTTATGAAGCAAAACTTTCCCAACAATCATCGCAAACAAGAAGTTGCCGAAAAAATAGCCGATAAGCAATGAATATAATCTAAACATTAGTAGCTGCGATCTCCCTCCCAAAGCTGATCACTATTTGGTTCATAAACATAATAAACTTGGTTTGGATCGCCACTATTCCAATCAAAGTTTGTATTCTTTGAATTTTGATAAGTTTCATTATTACTCAAATCTTCTTTTTCTAAATCCATATCAGAACGTACAATATCAGAACAGCGCTGAAGTTCCTTATCACTCATTACTTGATAAGAAGCATCCCCAATCATCGCACCTGTACCATGTAAATAATCGCTAGTCATATTATTGGTGCACTTACGATAATTTTTAACAATGGCCACCATAGAATTAAAAGTAATATTAGTTCTAATACTGTTAGAAGCCGAATCAAGCACGCTATCAAGGTTTTCAATAGTTTTTACAGATAAAGCATTTTTTAAAACCGACATAATAACTTGTCTTTGGCGAAGCTGGCGCCCGTAATCACCTTGAGGGTCATCATAACGCATTCTTGAATATGCTAGAGCCTGACTACCATTAAGATGAACTTTCTTACCTTTGGTAAAGGAATAGCCGTCATAAGTAAATGTTAATGGGGGCGTAACATCAACGCCGCCGACACCATTTACCAACTTTCTCATGCCACCCATATTCATCACAATATAGTACTTCAAAGGAACATTGAGTAAGCGACTTGTAGTCTTCATCGCCATTTTCGGTCCACCAATATTATAAGCCGCATTTATTTTATGAACACTAAAACTGTCTGTTCCAATCATTTGGGCCATAGTATCACGCGGAATTGACATCAACGAGACCTTCTTTTTCGATGGATTCACAGTTGCGATAATCATCGTATCTGAATTACCGTTTTTTTCTTTCCGACCAAAAGCACCAGTATCAGTTCCCAAAAGTAAAATTGAAAATGGTTGCTTACCATTGAAACTATCCTGAGCAACTGCATTTTGTGGATCATAAGTCTTATCAACCGCATTTTTTGTCTTGACATAAATTGAGCCGATATAAATCCCCACACCTGCGATTAAGATTAAAATGATTAGGCCAATCCAGCGCCAGATATGCTTTTTATGATGTCTTTGCTCATTGAGTTCTACTCGAGATTGTATCGGTTTTTTATCCATAATAAATCCTTTGCTTTCTAGAAAATCAAAATTTATTATAGCAAATCGGATTTGCATTAAAACTCTAATTTAAAATCTTTACTAATTAATAAATAATCTTACTCGCATAAATTAAAAGCACAATACCTAATTAATTGATATTGTGCTTTATCTTATTGCAATGTCAAAGTAGTTGAAAATTCCACCTTTTGTTCAGGCTCTAATAAATGATTGCCTTCTTTTTGACTCCAATCAACTAAAGTATTACTTTCTTGATCTGGTAAGCCATTAAGTGGAGCGATACATAAAAACTTAGCTTCTTGCTTGGCCATCGTCCACAAAGCAACATGATCAAATTCTTCAAGTGAAACTCCAAGCTGATGGTCGGATTTTTCGCTCGTTACATCAACCTGCGTTAAGCCAGGAGTAGCAATTACAATTGGACCTGCTTCAAAGTCAGAATACTTTAATTGAAGGCTGTTTTTATCAGTACCAGAAACAGTATAAATTTCCTTTTCACGTAAAGAATGATCAGTTAATTTATATTTAGTAAGCTCAGGCACTTCAGGCTCAAAAGTTAAGCTATAATCTGAGAATTTAAGATTATCAGTAATAATTGGTATATTAAAAGTTGGTTTAAAACCTAAAGCAAATGGCATCGTCTTTTGAGAATTGTTTTGAACTAAAAAGCGGACGTGAAGATGATTTCCCTCTAGAGCGTAAGTTACCATTAGTGAAAACTCAAAAGGATATATCTTTAAAGTTTCTTCGTTATCAGTTAGAGTCAAACTAACCTGTTCGTCGCCCTTATCTACAACAGTCCAAGAATAATCGCTTGCAAAACCATTGGGCTTCATCGAAAAAGCTTTTCCATCTATGACATACTGGTCATTTACCGATCCACCAACTGCTGGAAAAAGAATTGGTGCATGCTTTTTCCATTCAATTCCATTCCATATAAAGTCGAAATTACCATTTTTATCAATGACATGAGTAACCTGCGCCCCCATTTCATCGATTCCAACCCTTAACTGGTTGTTTTCAATTGTTAACATTAACGATTCTCCTAGACACAATAAACCATTATCTCTCTTTTTGAAAATATCATGGAAATCTTAGTATGTCAACTATAAGCCTATCCATGTAAACAATTTGATCAGATCGAGATAATAAACGCAAAAATTTTTATTATAAATGACTTGACTTTTAATTTTAATTTAATACAATAAAAGATGTTCTAAGAAAAATCATTTTTAATTAGGACAAGTTGATACAAAAAAGGCATCCATTCATGTGGATGTCTTTTTTGTTTCTTAATTAAAATAAAGTAGTCATTACTGCCCCAGCAATAATCAATACCAAACCTAAGAGTGTAAAGACAAGACCTTTTTGCGTCTTTTTTTCATGTAAGAAAATCAAACCACCTAAAGTTGAAATTACTACACAAAGTTGTGAAATAACAAAGGCCATGTTTACGCCGTTAGCTTGAACAGAAAGAATATAAGCAAGTGCAGCGACTGAATATAAGATACCTGCTACACCGCTTTGGAAAGTCGCTTTTTGACCCCAAGCAGCGATGTTGCCAGTAGCTAAAGTATAGATAAAGACTGCTACAACCATCCCTGCGGTTTGACCAAAAAAGATGGATACTCCTGAACCAGTCAGTGCCTTTGGAATAGAACTTGAAGCTACATAACCTAAAGTGGTTAAAACAAGCAAGATGATAGTACTTACTTGGTTTTGCTTGCTTCCTTCAGCAGTTCCTTTATCAGTCATTGATGTTAAAACAACACCAAAAATCAAAACTAAAATTCCTAAAAAGCCCCAAATCTTGGCTTGACTTGAGCCCCATTCACCAAATGCTACCACTCCAACTAAAGGCACACCAATTAATTGTAGCCCCGTTGAAATAGGCATTGTTTCAGAAACACCGATGCGTGCATAAGAAATATATTGTCCTACTTGACCTACTACCCATAACGCTCCACCTAAAGCAGAAATTAAAAATAGTGACCAACTAATTGCTGGATGCAAAATAAGCATCACTAAAGCTCCAAAAACAAATGAAGCAGCAACAGTTCCGACAATTTGATTATAAACTGTACTCTTTTTCACACTTGCAATGACTAGCGGCATCAGACCCCAGCCAAGTGCGGGAATAAATAAATATAAATATTTCATAGTTTGTCTCCCTAACTTTTTGTAACTTTAGTATTTTAACAGGGATCCGGGGCTTTTTGCAATCCTATACTTTTATAAATACAAAAATAAGGACACTAGGTCCTTACTCCTTTTCTTTAATAATATAGATTGGTCGATTCTTAACTTGGATATAAATCCGACCCAAATATTTCCCTAAAATTCCGATACATAAAAGCTGCAGACCACCCAGCAATAAGATTATACATACCAAGGAGGCCCATCCAAAAATACTCGATCCTGGATCTACAAAATATCGAATCAAGACAAATAAAAATCCCATTAGAGAAATGATAAAGGAAGTCGTTCCAATCCAAACCGCGATATTCAGTGGAGCTTGTGAAAAGTCCGCAATTCCATCCATTGCATACTTAAACAACTTCCAAGTATTCCAGTCACTTTCTCCAGCGACACGTTCTACATTGTGGTAATCTAGATACTTAGTTTTAAACCCTACCCAAGAAAATATTCCCTTTGAAAAGCGATTATATTCGGGCATATTCAAAACAGCATCCACCATTTGCCGTGTCATCATGCGATAATCACGTGCTCCAGGAACAATTTCAGTATTCGACACTCTATTTACTATTTTATAGAACATATCTGACAAAAAAGATTTGAACTTGGCTTCACCAGTTCTATCAACGCGCCTAGTTCCAACACAATCATATTGCCCAGTTTTTATTAAATTGTACATCTGAGGTAAAAACTCTGGTGGATCTTGCAAATCTACATCCATTACTACAATATAATTCCCAGTAGCTGCTTGAAGGCCAGCATATAAAGCTGCTTCTTTACCAAAGTTTCTTGAAAATGACACAAAATGGACATGCTCGGGATCTTCTTTGTGTAAGCTCTTCAATTCATCTAGTGTCTTATCATGCGAGCCATCATTTACAAACCAATATTCATAAGAAAGCTCTGGAATAGTTGCCATTACTTTTTGAACTGCTGGATAAAAAAGAGGGATACTTTCTTGTTCATTATAGCAAGGTACAATTATTGATAGCTTATCCATTTTATTCCTTTACCTTCTTTTTATCTTTTCTAAATGTTAAGACCTTGTTGATAACAAATTGAATTAATGTGGCAATGAAAGTTGAAATGACCTTTACTATTATTTTGTCATATCCCAATTTATCAACAAAAATAAATAAACATCCCGTAGTAAACAAAGTTGTTATTTGACCTACTAAATAATATGAAATAAAGCGCAAAAGCAGCTTATCATGGACTTTAAAGTTAGCAAATGAATTCCAAAAAAAGTTGTTGATTAAACCACAACTTGAACTAACAAAGTTAGCCAGTTCAACATTCACATTCAATTTAACTAAAATAGTAAACACACCAAAATCAACTACTAATCCTAACAGTCCAATCAGAATATAACCAACCAGTTGTCTAAAATCTTGTGATAAGAGTAGTTTTTTTCCTTTATCAAGCATACTTTTTCCTAAATTAATAATATGGGATATTTGAACATCAAGTTATATCATTAAAATAAATCTCAGATTTGTCAAGTTTTTTATTTGACAATAGAAATAAACCATAATAAAATATACTTACTTTTAATTAGCACATATTTTAGTACAAAAAATTTTATATAAAAAGGAGTAGATATATGGCTAAAAAATCCAAAATTGTTAAAGCTGCCAAGCAGCGTGAATTAATTAAAAAGTATTACGAATTAAAAGAGCAAGGCAATATTGAAGCATTGGCCAAATTGCCACGTAACGCTCGTCCAGTCCACTTCCACAACCGTGATTTAGAAGATGGACGTCCACATGGCTTTATGCGTAAATTCGGCATGTCACGTTTACGCTTTAAAGAACTTGCTCACAAAGGACAACTTCCTGGCGTTCGCAAAGCAAGTTGGTAATAAAAAATAAAAAAGCCTCCGACAATGTCGGGGGCTTTTTAGTTGGCTTAACAATTACTTATCAAGCTTTTCTTTGTTAACAACGTTCAATTGGTCATCGAATGTGTAAACAACTGGTTCACCAGTCTTCATTTCTAAGTCCATGATGTCATCATCTGAGATGTTTTCAATGTACTTAGTTAAAGCACGAAGTGAGTTACCGTGAGCAGCAATAATAACGTTCTTGCCGTCAAGTAAGTCTGGAGCAATGTGATCTTCCCAGAATGGCATTACACGATCCAAAGTTACGTGTAAGTTTTCTGCCTTAGGAACGATGTGTGGATCCAAGTTTGCGTAACGACGGTCATGTGCTTGGCTGAATTCGTTATCATCATCAATAGCTGGTGGCAAAACATCGTATGAACGACGCCAAATGTGAACTTGTTCGTCGCCGTACTTTTCAGCAGTAGCCTTCTTGTTTAAACCTTGTAATGCACCGTAGTGACGTTCGTTTAATCTCCAGGTCTTAGTTTCTGGAATCCAAAGTTGGTCACTTTCTTCAAGTGCAAAGTGTAAAGTCTTGATGGCACGAGTTAATAATGAAGTGTAAGCTTGGTCAAATTCAAGACCGTGTTCCTTAATTAACTTACCAGCCTTCTTGGCTTCTTCAACACCCTTAGGTGAAAGATCAACGTCAACCCAACCAGTAAATTGGTTTGAAAGGTTCCATTCACTTTGACCGTGACGAATTAAAACTAATTTCGACATGAACTGTATCTCCTTTTAAATTCAATGTTTCAGTAACTATTTTACACGCTTAGTCAAAAAAATCATAGGAAATCAGAAAAAAACTAATAATTCTCTTGCCCAATCTAATGCTAAAATATAATTGTATAGATTTTATAACTTGTTTTATTTTTATAGATAGGTGTTTTTATGGAAAACGAAATTAATTTAGATGGCGGCCATTTAACTATTGAGCAGTTAAATGCAATTTTTCACACTATTCCTCAAGAAATGGATGTATTAGACGAAAATGATGTAGTTGTCTGGTCATCGATGAATAATCACCGCTTATTTAAGCGCACTCCAGCTGATGTTGGCAAAACTGTATATGAGGTCCATCCTGGTCATTCTCAAGGCCGCGTTAAAGCCGTTTTAAAGCAAATGCATGATAACAAACGCAAATCACTTTCAATTATTATTACTAAAGATAAACAACCAGTAAACATTTCTTTTTATAGCCTGCATAATGAGCAAGGAAAATATATTGGCTGCATTGAAGTGACTCAACCTGTAGCTAACTTACAAGTTAAGCATAGCAAGTGGCGCAACATCTTGAACATGATCAAAAAACATTAGTTTTTGGCACCGTCTGGGTGCCTTTTTTGTATGCAAAAAGTGTAGAATATTAAATGTAGATTTTTTGTGAAGGAGTTTTAATGGTGAAAAAAAATAAACTTACCTGGATTATGGCTATCGCTTTAACAAGTATGCTTTTTGTTCTAGCAGGCTGCAGTAAACACAAAGAAAGTGGCGATAACTTACCTTCTGCCAAAAGCTTAATAACTGCTAATTTTGCTAAAAGTATGGCAAATGGTCATTATAGTCAAACAATTAAGTCAACTGAAATGAAGCAAAGTAGCCGCGATAATGGCTACTTTAAAGGCACTAATCCAATCAGTATGACTTATTCATTAACTAGCAAAGGTAAAACTCAGGGTGAACAAATTTGGCTTACTGATAGTGAACTATATTTATTATTAGAACAAAACAAGGGTAAATGGATCAAAAACAAATCAACCGCTGACAACTTTGATCCTGATCAAGTAACCCGTCGCTTTAAACCAAGTACTTACACTTCATTAAATAAGGCTATTGCTAAACATGCGGTCGTTAAACAAAATAGTACTAACTACACAGTAACTTATAGCGGCGCTGACAGTAATGTGTGGAAACAATTAAATAGTCTAATTGTGGATACTTTAAACACTCCGGGTTCTCAAAATATGAATGTTGCCCAAATGGTATCAGCAGCCCAAGTTCAAAATGTACGCGTTATTTACACTATTAATAAGTCTTCGAAGATGATTACCAAAATTGATATGAAGGCTAACTTCAGTGTTGGTGGCCGTTACAATTTTGCTTGGACTACAAAATTTGATGAGTTAAATACCCACAATGATTTAACTGTACCAGCCAATATTCAAAAAAATGCTATTGATGTTCAAAAAATCAAAGCAAGTCAAAAAAGTAATTAGGAGAAAAGATCAAGATGGATAATAAGCCTGAAGCTAAAACAGCTAAGACCGAATCTAAAAACAAAAACATCAAAATTGTCGCAATTATTATTGCTATTTTAGTAGTGATTATCGCTGCAGTTTTCTTATTTTTAAACTTAACTAAGCCTAGTGCCAAAACTGCCTTAACTGAGGCCGCTAAAACTAAAATCACTTCAGCTAGAAGTACAATTGTCGTCACTAATCAAAATGGCAAAAAACGTGAAACTGGCACAATGAACTACGAGTTCAACAAAAACTACATCCACTTATCTAGCAAATTTGACCCTAAATCAGCAGGTCAAGCTCAAGAAATGTGGTCTACTCCGAAACGAGTTTACAACTTAGATAAAGATAATAAGTGGCAATACATGGTCAAAACTAGTTTTGCACAAACCATTTTTACCCAAATGTTTAGTTCTTATAACAAATTATTCACAGCTCATAATTTTGACCGCTTTTCAAATAAGGGATTTGCTGCTTTAAAGGTTAATTTAGATGGTTTTAATGGTTATACGATAACTTATCAAGGTAGTGACAAAAACGTCATAGCAGGCCTGCAAAAAGCATCTACTGTATCCGGCTCTACTCAAGAAGCAGACGTTTCGCAAATTAAAGACGTAAATTTGACTATTAAAATAGACCGTAAAAAACAATTACGTGACATGAATTACGTTGTAACCTATAAAAATAAGCAAGGCACAGTCAGCGTGCACTTGTTTGATATTAACAACGTTAACAACTTAAAAACTCCAGATGCATTAAAGAAAGCAACTCGCGTTAAAGTATCTAATATTGAAGATTAACTTCAACTAAATATGGCACAACAAAAGCCGATCTGATCAATCAACTTTAATCAGATCGGCTTTTTAGTTTTCTTTACTTAATTCATCACGAATATGTTCTGCTTCTTGATTCTTTGAAGTAAAAATCAATTGGTCTCCTACTTCAATTATTGTATTACCATGAGGAGCTAGCCATTTATTGCCACGGCGAATTCTACTTACTGTCATTTGATCAATAAACGGCAAGTTCATCAATTTTTGCCCAGCAAACTTGTGGTTCTTAACTTTAACTTCATACAAGGCATTCTTAGTATCCATCAGCATCTTCATCAAAGATGGAGATTCAATTAAGCCACGTAAGACTGAAGTTTGAACATTGAAGACATTGAAGATTTCCAATCCTTCTTCCACCATCTTAGTTATTTGTTCTGGCGTAGGATGTTCTTGACTAACAATTACCCGACTAACGCCTTGTGATTTTGCTAATTCAGCGAGGTTAAGATTGTCTTCATCATTTCTAAACCCAGCTACTAAAATATCACAATCAAATACATCAGCTTCTTGTAAAGTCGCATCATCTAAGTTAGTCAAATATTCTAACTTAGTAACTTTACTCTTATAAGTATTATAGTTTTCACGACGATGGGTAAACATAGTAACATCGTACCAATTATCATGCAATTCTTGGGCGACTGGAACTGTGAACATGTTTGTGCCGACAATATTTACTTTTTGCTTAATCTTATCTTGCACAGTGAGCTTAAAGATCGCATTAAACAAAATCGGACCTAGTACGCAGACAATTACGGCAGCTAAAATAAAGGCATCTGACTGAATTGCTGTAATTGCTTTTAACTTACGAGCAACTTGCAAGGTTGGCAAAACAATAGTAATTGTTGTCATAATCAAAAAGGTAGCTGCCCAACTATTACGCTTGTTAAAGCTTCTTAAGTAAACCAAAAAGATTGGTAGTTTTGCAACAATCAAGAATAAAACTAAGATTGGAATAAGGATCAAAGCTTTTGGTTGGGTAAACAAGGTCCGTAAATTTAGTCTTACGCCGGTCATAATGAAGAAGATTGGAATAAAGAAGCCGTAACCAATTGAGGTTAACTTATCCATTGTGGCTTCACTTGGCTCAAGCAGCTTCATTACCATCCCCGCCAAAAAGGCACCTAAAATATTTTCAGCACCAACTCTTTCCGCAACTGTTACTAAGGTAAAGATTAGGAAAAATGCTAATCGAATATCAAGCTGGGTAGTTGATTTGGTAACTTTGTTAAACCAAATATAAGGTTGTTTGAAGCGGTGAAGTAGAAAAATAGCTGCTACGAACAATAAAACAATCAGCCACAACCGACCGGCATTTCCACCATTGACAGATGCATATATTGTCAAAAGCATCAAAGGAGCCACTTCACCTAAAACCGCAGTCAGCAAAATCGTCTGTCCAATTGGACGAGACAAGATTTCTTTTTCCTTCAAAGTTGCAATTACCACGCCTAAAGCAACAGTCATAAAGATAATCGTTGCCAGCATAATATCATTGAACATACCGAAAAGTTTTAACAAGAAAGCTAAAACCACAGCACAAATTGTAACTAAAGCAAATGAAACTACTGCAGTTTTGACAGGATTAATTTCATTAGTTGTTGACTTTTTAACAGGACGTAAACTATCATCACGTTTAAAAAGATCGAAATTAATCTCCATCCCTGATAAAAACATTAACAAAGTAACGCCCAGGCTGGAAAGCAGACTCAAAGCATCATTTTCACGGATAATGTTAAAACATGATTGCCCCAAAATGATTCCAGCTATAATTTCGGCAACTGCCGTTGGAATGGTATTTACCTTAAAGCGTGCCATCAGTAGCGGAATTAGTAAGGCCGCTAATGAAACAATAAATATAGAAAGTTGTTGCAATTTTCTTCTCCTTTTTCTAATTAACACAGCTATTGTACTAAAAAAGCGTTAAAAAAATAAGCCCTAGCATTTGCTAGGACATATTTCTCATTTAAAGTCGCCGGCATTTTAAATAAACTAGATAAATTATCACGCATAACCAGCTAAGTGCTACAATAATGAGCATCACTTTCCACCAGCTAGGAGCTTGATAAGCTAAGACAGCTTCATTTAATCCTTTATGCTGTCTAACTACTGGCATTCCAATTTCATTTTTAGAAATATAAGAATACTTTTGATTTACGTTCAGTTTAGAGCGGCGATACATCACTATTGGAAGCTGAGTTTTAGAGTCTTTCTTAGCTTGCCAAGTTAATTTTAAAGTACCATCTTTTTGAACTTGATGATTAAAACTGTTTTTATGGTTAATCAGCTGCAATTGATAAATCTTAGCTTTTTCGCTACCTTCCATCTTTTTGTTTTCAGGTAAATAATCCGGAGCGGGCATATTGATATATTTAAATAATTCACCAAGTTGAGATGAATAAGTAATCTTTTGCACAGGCTTATTCATACTTGAATTAATTCCATAAAACGAATTAACGCGAAGACTATAATTAAAATTAGCTAGTAAGACGACCAAAACAAAGCCGCAAATAGCATATTTGCATTCTACTTTTGCTTTTAATAAATTTTGGATTGTTATTGTGCTTGCAGCCACAATTAAAGAAAATCCAATTATAAAGAATCTGCGCGGTACCTGGAAGGTTTCTTTTAAAACTGGAAATTCTGTTTGAATCCAATTCCACGGAAATAAAGCCGATCCCATTAAAATGAAAACTAGCGCTACTAACGTAATAGTTGTATTTAATTTGGAGCGCTTGAAATTAAATACAACATAAATTAATTGAGCCAACATAAAGACATTAAGAAGAAAAGGCAGCTCAGCAAAATTAATAGTTGAATTGGCCATATTAGTTCCAATTGGATTGCCTAGTGGATCAATAAACTTAAAGTAGCTAATTGCAAGCCAAATATTTGCCGTTAACAGTAAAGTTAAGCCTACTGCCCCAATTAAATTCAAAATCATGGATTTTCGATTTTTAGTTTGAATAAACCCTACAATCGCAAACGGAACCAGCATCAAAGCTCCCATCATCGTCGACATTAAGTGAATCTGTCCTACGACGCTCATAGTTAAAGCCAATTGTAGCCAATTTATTGGCTTATCTTCATTTTGAATCATTCTGACGGCACATAAAATAATATACGGAAAAACTGCATAACTCACTGCTCCAAAAGTTGGACCATTATTCCATGTGGTAATTTTGAAAAGGTAGGTTAATGCTAGCAAAGTATTAATTACTAAATTCGGCTTAATTTTTTGCAAAACATGATACATGCCACTAACTGCAACCATCGAAATGATAAATGTTGTTACAATTTGAAATCTGAACCAAGATCCACAAATTAACAAAATTAAGCCCATCAGATAAGCAAAAAATGGTCCATAAACAGCATTAATAATTCTTCCGGATTGATCAAATCCCCAATTAGTCTGGAAATAATTAAAATAGCCGGTTTTTATTTGCTGGGCAGCATCGTAAATACGGCTAAAGTGAAAATAACCATCGCCTACGATAATCGTAATTTTATTTTGTATTTGATAGCTAAGTAATAATAAAACCCCTATCGCAAATATAATATAGGGCAAGTATAAATTGAATTGTCTTATTTTCTTTATCTTCATTGACTTACTTTCCTATTAGAATTTGTGCTTCTTAAATCTTATCACTAAAAAAGCGTAAAAAAAATAAGCCCCAGCATTTGCTAGGACCTATCTAAATTATTCTGCTTCTTCAAAAGTAATCTTACGAGCGATGATTTGACGCTGCAATTCCGCCGTCTTTTCAAAAGTTGTTAGCCGCTGGCTTTGAACAGTGTCAGTAGCTGCTGCAATACTATCAGCTAAGTTGCGAACCGGAGTATGATTTTGAAGCATCCCGGCTAAAAAGGTGGCAAGTAAAGTTTCACCTGCTCCATCTTCGTTGACCTTATTAATTTCAGGAGCTTGAGCTATATAAGCGTGCATTAAGTTCACAATTGCAGCCCCATCAGCACCTAATGAAAGTAAAACATGATCTGCACCCCGAACAACCATATCGTGTGCTAAATCAACTAATTGTTCAGTAGTTAAATTATCATTTTCTTTTTTAAACCAAGACTTTAATTCAGTTGTATTTGGTTTAACTAGTAAGGGATGCAGTGGCAAAATATCTAAAACATTAACATAAGGTACATCAACTACTAAGTGAGTCATTTTTTCTTGAGCTAATTTTGCTAAGTCTGTCAGATAAACGGGATCAATTCCTGGTGCAAAAGAGCCTGCAACAACTAAAATATCACCCATTTTCAAACTTTTTTTGAGATAATCTAGCAATTCTTGTTGCTTTTGGGCTGAAACTTGAGTTTCAGTACTGCTAAATAAATCTAATTGTGCTGCTTGATCTTGTTTAATAAAATGATGTTCAATCTTTTCCTGATCTAATTCTTGCTTCACTTTTTCGCCATCGCTAGCAACAATTCCTGTAGCAATTGAGGCAACACCGAGCTTTTTTAAAACTAAAGAAATGTTAATGCCTTTGCCAGCCACACTTTCATTAGTATTCAAAGTAACTGTATAAATCAAAGCGGATTCCTCCTAATTTTTTTAACACTTCAATTATAGCTTAAGATACAAAAAAAACGCCACTCTTAATAAGAGCGGCGCAAAATATTATTTTTATTATTCCATGATTAAGTATTTACCATCAAGCCATTGGTTACCACCTAAGTTGTACCAAGTATGACCATTGACAGTAACCTTCTTAAAGACTTTCCAGCGTGAACCATGTGGCAAACGACGACCACTAAAGTGGGCGTTTGAGCCGTAACCGTACCACAAGTTGATACCATAGCCTGGAACGTAGTTTACACGTCCAATTCCAGTGAACTTAGTTTCACCTGAATTAGATGAACTAGTATTAGCACTAATTACTGGAATTGATGAGAATCCAGTTACGTAGCAGTACTTACCTGGAATCCATTGTTGACCACCTAAGTTGTACCACCATTCGCCATTTACTTGAGCCTTACCAGAAACTGCCCAGCGTGAGCCAGTTGGTAAATAACGACCAGTAACATGACCATTTGGACTCTTCCAAAGAGCAATGTTACCAGGATATTTAACAGTAGCTACTTTACTTCCTGAGTTAGAAGTTTGGCCCATTGAGCCTTCGCTTACTGCTGGTTGTGCTGGCTTAGTAGCTGGCTTTGAAGCAGTAGTATTGTTACTTGGCTTAGAAGTATTAGTATTGCCAGCTGGAGCTTGGCTTGAAGAAGTATTGTATGAAAGTGGTAATAAACTAATGTTACCGTCTACATAAAGACCTCTCCAGTTGTCAGTAAATTGCCAAATAGCAATTCCATCCATTGATGGGAAGTAGTTGAAATCAGGTGTATCGATTCTACCAGTAGTAGCATATGAAGCTACCCATAATGAGTTAGGGTAAGATCTAAGTAAAGTAGTAGTATCAATATTATTTCTTAATAAGTATGCACCTGAATAAACCATTGGTTGGTAGCCAGCGCTTTTAATGGTATTCATAAATGCCATAATTGCGTTAGTGTTAGCATCTTTACTTCCAGTTACTACATTTCCGTCACCAGTTTCCCAATCACAGACAATGTATGAACCCTTAGGTAAACCAAATGCTTGAGCTGAGCTAATTGCATAACGTGCTTCAGCTTGAGCAGCAGCAACGTTATTACCAAAAGTAGCAAAGTGATATGACATTGGCATCATATTGTGTTGCTTTGCACTTGCAATTTGACCTGCAGCGTTAGGGTTACGGTAACTTGTACCTTCAGAAACCTTAACGATAGCAAATTGAGCACCAGCTTGTGCATGAGGTCCCAAGTTAGTACTTTGGAAACTTGAAACATCAACCCCGTAAGAACGTGCTGGAGCATAGTTAGATGCTGCTTGAACTACTGATCTTTGTGAGTGAGAAACACTAGTATAAGCGGCAACTCCTGTTAAAGCTGAAACACAAGCCAAAGTACCTAAAATTTTCTTTTTTGCAGAATGCATGAAATCCCCCATTGATATTAATGCTTAAAATAGTTTGCGATGAAACTCTTCTTAATTATCTTACGTAAACATATTTTGCTGGAATCCATTGGTTACCACCAATGTTGTACCATACTTCACCGTTAACAACGGTTGATTTGAAGAATCTCCAGCTGGTACCATTTTGCAAATACTTACCAGTTGCTTTACCATTTGGTGCATTCCAAACAGTAACACCTTGATCATCACGCCATTTGATAGTTAAGGTTCCTTTTTGACGCTTAGTTGATTGAACAGTAGTATTATTAGCTACAACTTGTTGGAAATCGCCAGCAACGCCAGTATTTTCACTTACATAACGGCTATCAATCCATTGATTGATACCGATTTGGTACCATAAGTGACCACCGTAGTAAGCTTCTCCAGTAACTTTCCAAGTGGAAGCATTTGGTAAAAATTCACCAGTAGCTTGTTGTCCTGGTTGTCTCCATACGGCAACAGCGTATGAAGGAGCATAATTGACTCTAACAACTTTTTGAACAGATCTATAAGCTGGTTCAAAGAATCTATTGTGTGAATATGAAAAGCCTCTGACAATACGTGGAGCTTTTTGAGTTACTTGAGTATTGTTTTCAATAGCCTTAGTTGATGAAACTTTATTGGCTTTTGGAGCTTGAACAGTTTGCTTAACTACCGCAGTTTTTACTTCTTGTTTTGCGACTGCTTGAGTAGCCTTGACTGGAGCTGATGTAACAGTTTCAGCCTTTTTAACTGTAGGAGCTTGAGCAACTACTTGTTTAGTTTCAACCTTTTTGACTTCTTGTTTAACTGCAGGTTTAACAGCTGCGGTCTTAACCACTACTTTTTGCTTAGCTTGAGCAGCAGTTACCTTAATTACAGGTTTAGCAGCAGGCTTTACAGCAGTTGCTTGTGTCTTAATAGCGTTAGTAGAAACTGGCTTTGCAGTTGACTTCAATACTAAAGTATTGGTAGTTGCCGGTTTTTGAGTAGGTTGGGTATTTTGAACTACTTGCTTAACTGGTTGACTAGTGCCAAAAGCAACTGCATTTACCCAGCCATTAGAATTAGTTAAGTATGCGTACTTAACGCCGTTATTATAAGTAATATATTTACCAACATTAACGCTTTGGCCTTGTTGAGCAGTACCTACACGAGTACCTACACTAACATCAACTGGTGCACTAGTAATGGCAGTAGTTTGTGCAATAGTTCTAGTTTCGTTAACTACTTGAGTAGTTGGGTCATAGCGATCCAAGCCATAAGTCTTAATCACATTGTTAAGGCTTGCTGCATAGTTAGGTGCAGTTGCGTATTTACCTTGTAAACCATTTTGAGTAGCTTGAGCATAGTTACTTGAGTTTTCTACCCAAGTACCCTTGTAGAAAGTGCCCATTTGGTTTCTTAATAAAGCACCATTATCTTCAAATGATTGTTGGTATGAAGGATACTTTCTAAAGTTGGCATTAGTTTGGTAGTATTGACCATTAGAAGTATATTCACCTGTAGACATGTTTACAGATTGACCATTGTAAGAACCTTTAATACCAAACAAGTTATTATTTGGTGATTGTGCTAAGCCTGAATTACCATAGCCAGATTCAACAGCAGCTTGAGCGATCATAACAGAAGTATAAGTTCCGTATTTAGAAGATGCTGCAGTAGCTGCAGGGATAGCTTTATTTAAAAACTGTTGGTTAGATTGTACGGTAGCTGCCTGAACAACCCCTTCTGAAGGGTTATTAACCTTCTTAAGGTTGTTGGTAACCGATATTCCAGTAGCCGTTAAAGCTGCCGCGGTAGCAATACCGGTGATTGTTCTCTTGTTCATCTTTCTATTCCTCCTAGGATATATACATTGTTTATTGTAGTTTGTCCGGTTTACATATACAACCGAACACAGGTTTTGCAATAAAAAAGTAACATAACGGATACTTTTTGTAACAAAACGATGCCTAGAGACTGAAGGCTTGCGGAAATCTCCAATTAATAAACAGTGTAATAAAAACATAAAATATTTTTTATATAGATATAAGATTTATCTATTTTTGTAGCTTTATCCATCTGAAATTATATATTTTCTTTACCTTTTACGTATAGAAAAAAGCTTGTGAAATAAGCAAAAAGAGCCGCATATGCGACTCTTCTTATAAATATTCATTATTTTAATGATTTAGTGTAACCTGCAGCTTTTGCTTCAGCTTCTGAGTGGAAGTAAACACGGTTAGCTGGACTAATGTGGTAGTTTTCTTGACCTGCTAAGTGGTACTTCTTAGTTCTTCTGTTACCAACTAAAACTTGGTTAGTGCCACCACGTTTAGTAGTTGTAGCTGCCTTTTTAGCTGGGACTACTGCTTTTTTGGCAACTGGAGCAGAACCAGTAGCAATATTACTGTATTGTGCTGGAATCCATTGGCGTTGGCTGCCGATACGATACATTACACGACCGTTAATAGTGGCCTTAGCAAACACCTTCCAGTGGCTGTTCTTTGAAACGTATTGCATTTGGTATTTACCGTTGTTGTCAAGTAAGTTAACCTTACCGCGACCATTATACTTAACAGTCAAAATACCGTGTACAGGGGTTTCGTTAGTTGCAGCTTGAGCTTCATTAGAAGCTACATTTGCACCAACAAACATAGCAAAAGCAGTAGCTAAGACTGCTAACATCTTAGTAAACTTCTTCATTACATATTCCTCCGATAAAAATCTTAATCTAGATATCATTTTATCTCTATCGATCAAGATTGAAAAGAGGAATTTTAACGAATAACTGTTACGTAGTGGCCATCAACCCATTGATTAGCACCCAAGTTATAGAAAGTATGACCATTACTTTGAGCAGTAGCATAGTATTTCCAACTAGTACCATGCTTTAAGCGACGACCTGAAAAATGGGTTCCGTTTGGATTATTCCACATATTAACACTGTAGCCAGGGCGATACTTGATTTTGAGGACGCCTTTTCTTTGAACGGGAGCTTGTCCAGCTTTATTTGCACTAGCATAAAAAGCGACATATTGACCATCAATCCAGTGGTTATTACCTAGATTGTACCAGGTCTTGCCATTTTGAATTGCTACTTGACTAACTGCATGTTCAGTTCCGTCTTTGACACGTTGACCGCTAAACTTAGCGCTCTTGCCATAGCCATTCCAAACATTAACTGCACCATTTTTTCTGTACTTAATGATAATCTTACCTTGAATGTCTTGAGCAGGATATGAAGTTACGCCTAAAACTTGAGAAAGTCTACCTGGGAAGTTAGTAATAATCCCTTCGATGTTGCCTTGTTCAACTAGCTTTCTCATAGCTTCTTCGCTATCGGCGCCCCATACTAAGTACTTCTTGCCGTGAGCTTTTAAGTATTCAGAAATTGTTGGGTTGTAATAATAGCTTGCGAAATATTGATTATTGCCGATATCACGATAATTGCGGCCTAATAAAGTACGAGGAATATTAGGAGCAATTTGAGATAACACTTTTAGTGAAGGTTCTGAAAATGATTCAAATAAAACCCTGTTTTGTAAGCCATAACTATTGATCAAGTTAACTAATTGTTGCTCCATTCCTGTAGGAGAAGTTTCATTCTTAGTTTCGATCATAAATTTAACGTTAGGATTATTCTTGTATCTGTCAAAAACTTCCTTAAGTGTATGGATCGGTTCTCCAGCATGATTATGATACTTTACCAAATCGGCGTATTTGCTTTCCGTAATATTTATATTAGCACCGAAAATCTTACTCATATTATTGTCGTGACTTACTACAAGTACTCCATCGGCAGTTCTATGAATGTCCATTTCAATATAATCGGCTCTTTGTGCAATAGCTCGATCATAAGCTTGAAAACTGTGTTCTGAATATTGTCCTGCTTCGTTATCTCCACGATGAGCAATGTTAGTAAATCCAAACAAAAATGGCAGTGTAGCTGCACCTAACAAAATTTTTGGAAATTTCATTTTTTCCTCCAAATAAAATTTTTTCAAAAAACATTGTACCCGCTTTTGCCCATTTTGACCATAGTATTTTTACCATTTAATTGAGGTCAGTGCGAGGTCGCTTTGATAAGATATTTCTTTTAATTATTACAAGAAAAGAAAGGAAATATCATGGGAGTATATTTAGATAAAAATGGTAGCTATTATGTTAACAAATCATGGACAGATAGTGGAGGTAAGCGACATTTCAAAACAAAACGTGGATTTAAAACAAAGAAAGACGGTCAAATCTACGAGGCAAAATTTTTACTGCAAATATCTGACCGGGTATACAAGTCTGCTAATCCCCTATTCAGTTCCTATTTTCATGAATGGGTCAAAACTTATAAAGGAGAACTTGGCAAAAAGACAAATGCAGTTAGACCCAACACCTTAAGAGAGTATCTCTTAGATGAAAAAAGAATAGCTGTTGGCCTCGACCAGCTAAAAATAAAGGACATCACGCGTTTTCACTACCAAAATTTCATCAATGAATTCGGTCAATCGCATGCTCAAATTACGGTTAAAAAGCTGAACAATCATATTCGTGCTTGCGTACGCTACGCCATAGAAGATGGGCTCATTCAGCATGATTTTACTAAGGGTGTTCACCTTTCGTTCAATTGTCAAAAAAGTCGACAAGTAACTTACTTAGAAGACTATCAACTAAAGCGACTTTTGCATCACCTCCTTAAAATTCGAAAGCATAATTTTTCCGGGATTTATATGATCATTACGATTATGTATACGGGGCTACGCGAAAGCGAAGCAGCGGGTCTGACTTGGGATTGTGTGAATTTTGATAATTTAACCTTAAATATCAACAAGGCCTGGGACTACAAACAAAAAGAATACTCACCAACTAAAAACAAATCTTCAAAAAGAATTATCGGCATTTCGCCCAAGTTAGCATCCCTTTTAAAAGAGCTAAAAAGCAATCACGCAACTAAAGTGTTCTGGTCCAAAAGCCACCAAACCATTCCCCAATCGCGCAGTCTAATTGATACTTTAAGGCGAGCTTTAAAAGAGCTAAACATTGATGCACCAGGTGTCCACATTCACTCGCTTCGCCATTCGCAAGTCGCCATCTTACTTAATGCCGACATCAACATTTACGACATTGCACAGCGTTTGGGACACGAAGATATCAAAACAACTCAAAAAATCTACGCCTACGAATTTAAAAAGCATCAAGCCAAGGTTAATCAAAAAATTAGCCAAGCACTTGATGCTATCTAAAAATGAGGTCATTTTGAGGTCAAGACAAATTAATATTTCTTACTTTTCTTTTTGTAATACCAATTCTTCAGTAGTTTTATAGACCTCTGATCTTTGATGAAGGGATTTTGTACAATTATGGGCGATTTCACGATGAGCCTTTTGCCTATTACATTTGTTTTATCAAGGAGGAAAAGACCACATGAAGAAAAATGTTAAATTTTTAGGTGCTGCTGCTGCCGCATTATTAGCAGTTGCTCCTGTTGTTGCATCAACTGGCGTTGCAAACGCTGCTGATTTAATCGTTAACGCTGGTGGTGGCCAAGTTGCTACCAAGCCTGTAACTAACAACCCAGATGGTTCACAACAAAACCCATTTAAGTTGGATCTTTCAAGAAATACTGTAAGTGTTTCAACTAATGAAGCTGTCTCAACTTACGCAAACTCAAGTCAATTAAACCTTAAGTTAACTACTGGTTCAGTTGTTGCTACTAGTGCTGTAACTGTTTCTAACCAAGCTAACGGTGGTACTGTTCCATCAGCATTTGAAGCAGGTAAGACTTACTACCAACAAGCTACTGTAACTGTTGGTGGCTTACAAGCAGGTAAGTGGTACAACATTAACGGCTCAAAAGTTGTTCAAGCAAGTCCAGAAGGTACTATTGCTAACATCTTTGTAGCTGCTCCACTTCACGCTTACAATGCTGAATTAGAAGGTCAACCATACTTTGTTGACAAGACTATTACTAACCAAGCTGACAAAGAAGTAGTTAACCTTAACAACGGTGCTTTTGCTTGGAACCCAGTATCATTCAACCAAGGTGCAAGCGTAGCTTCTATTGAAACTGCTGCTAAGAACGCTGTTCAAGCAATGGTTAACGAAAACGGTGTTAACAAGTCATTAGTTAACTACGAAACTGTTAACGACATTAATGGTCAATTAGCTAACCAAGGTATTACTGTAGTTAACGGTAACCTTCCAGCAAGTGCAGCAAGCTTTTACATCACTGTTTCTGTAACTAACCCAATGAACAACAAGACTGCTACTGCTAGAGTTCAATTTAACAGAAACATCTCACAAAATGTTTACCCAGCAATTTACCAAGATGGTACTTTTGTAAAACAAGGTTCTGATGGTAACGGTGTTGGTACTCAAACCTTTGCACAAAGCTCAGATGCTGCTAAAGCCTTTGCTAAGGACCCAATTGCATACCTTAAATTAAGTGCTAGAACTATCAAGGACGCAAACTCTGGTCACATTGATATCAAGGTTCTTTCAAACGCTGTTGATCCAAACAAGTCTGGTATTTACCCAGTAACTTTAAGTGCAACTAACCCTAACGGCTACACTACTAAGGTTACTTTCAACGTAGTTGTAACCCCAACTGGTGCTCGTACTGCTACTGTTAAGTACAAGGCTGGTTACGGTGTAAACATCTGGAGAGTATTGAGCAATACTTCTGTTGCATTCTCTGGTCACCGTATTATGGATGGTACTGGTGTAACTATTTATGGTCAAAAGAACATTAATGGTGTTAAGTACTACCAAATCAACGATCCAAAGGGTAACGAATGGATCCAAGCTCAATACGTAGATGGTGAACAAGAAGTTACTCCATCTAAGCCAGCTACTAAGCCAGCAGAATCTTCTAAGGAAGAAGCAATGAGCGGCGTAATCGTTGTTAAATACAACGGCCGTGGTAAGGTTGCTTTAGTAAACCAAGATGGTCACTACGGTACTGGTAACTACGTATCAAAGAACGCAGCTTACAAGGTATTTGCTAAGAAGACTATCAACGGTAAGACTTACTACCGTCTTGGTACTCAAAACCAATGGATCCCAGCTCAATACGCACAATTCCGTTAATATTGAGATTTGATTCAAAATAAAAAGCCGACCTCTTCGGAGGCGGCTTTTTTTATGCAAACTATCAACATCTGGAGGAAGATTAATGAAAAAACACAGAATCCATTATTTGGATCTGCTACGTGTATGGGCAACGTTTGCCGTTATTCTGATCCATGCTTCTAGTCAAGAACCCTTCTATGCCAAAAATATCCATACATTATCTTGGATGGGGGTTAACTTTTGGGATGCAATTAGTAGGTGGAGCGTCCCGATCTTTGTAATGATCTCAGGAGTATTGTTCTTAGATCCCAAGAGGAAGATCACTGTTAAGCATCTATTTACTAAAAACATTTGGCGCATAGTAACTGCATTTATTTTCTGGGATATCTTCTACGCTATTTATTGCTACTTTTTTGAAGGTTATAGCAAGATGGCAACGCTGGGAGTCCTAGTCAAAGGCTACACACATCTTTGGTTTTTGCCGATGATTATTGGACTTTACCTTATTGTGCCATTTTTAAGAAAAATTACTGCTAATATTGGCTTAACTAGATATTTCTTAGTGTTAGCAGCCTTTTTTTCAGTATTTTTGACAACATTTTTTGGCTTCTACGGTGATGTATCAGCCCATTACCATATGCCAGTAATTATTCAAACTATTATGAATAGCTTGTATCGCTTGAATATTAATACTCACTTCAACTTTACACTTAGTTTTCCAACGTACTTTGTCGCTGGATATTACTTGAGTCAATTAAAGTTAAATCTGTCTCTTATACACATCTGACGCTGCCGACGAAGGCTTAGGTGTAGATCTCGGTGGTCGCCGTATCATTAAA
>NZ_CANBCP010000003.1 GCF_947367085.1 uncultured Lactobacillus sp.
GGCCGATCAGTCTCTCAACTCGGCTATGCATCATTGCCTTGGTAAGCCGTTACCTTACCAACTAGCTAATGCACCGCAGGTCCATCCAAGAGTGATAGAAATCCATCTTTCAAACTCGAAACATGCGTTTCAAGTTGTTATCCGGTATTAGCATCTGTTTCCAGGTGTTATCCCAGTCTCTTGGGCAGGTTACCCACGTGTTACTCACCCGTCCGCCGCTCGCTTGTATCTAGTTTCATTTGGTGCAAGCACCAAAATCATCTAGGCAAGCTCGCTCGACTTGCATGTATTAGGCACGCCGCCAGCGTTCGTCCTGAGCCAGGATCAAACTCTCATTTTCCTTTTGAAAATGAGCTGTTTATCGTTTAGCTCTAAAACTTTATTTGAGTTATCTCAAATTTATTGCTTGCGAATTGACTTCGCTTTTGTTTGGGATTTTTAAATCCCGCACACTTTCAGCGAAACTTTGTTCAGTTTTCAAGGTACTACCTGAGCTCGCAATGCGAGTCAGCTTTTATATTTTATCACACTCTTTTGATCTTTGCAAGAACTTTTTCAAATTATTTTTTCAAGTTCTTGTTCTCAAAAGCGGCTTTATAAATATATCATCTTGTGTTTGACTTGTCAACTTATTTTTTCATCTTTTTTCGTTTTGATGTTCTTTTTCGTTGCCGTCCCAAACAGCAATTAATACTTTACAGGGAAACCACACTTTCGTCAAGCTTTTTTTTCAACTTTTTTCGACTTTTTTATCACTCCGAACTATCGAGTGCTAATTGCTTTAATTCATTCATATTATTTGCTTTTTACAGTTTAAAAGCACGATCTTCCCAAATATATTGTTCGGCAATTTTTATATCAAAAAAAGAGACACAAGTGCGTCTCTTTTCTTAAATTAATCATTTTGTTGCAACTTGGAATGTTTAATCCCATAAAAACTGTAAACCAAAATCCCAATAACTATCCAAATACTTACCATTATTTTTGTATTAGTTGGAAGCATGACAATAAAGTAAATACTTAATACTCCTGATAAAATCGGTAAAACGGGATAAAGTGGCATTTTAAATCCATCATTTACTATATCTTTTCTCTTTCTCAAGGGAATAATTCCAAAAGAGATAAATGCAAAAGCTATCAATGTTCCCGCATTAATCAATGATGCAAGTTCCATTAACGGAATCAAGCCAGCAAAAAATGCAGCTACTATAGTAGAAATAATTATAGCTTTGTCTGGAATCATCTTTTTAGCATGCACGCTTCCCATTGCATCAGGCAGTAATCCATCTCGGCCTAATGCATAAAGTAAGCGTGAACCACCTAATAACATGGTAATCATTGCTGTAAAAATTCCCACTAATGCTCCTAAAGTAATCAGTTTATTCCAAGCATTCAATCCTACTACTTTTAAAGCATAAGCAGCTGGATCATCAACATTTAAGTATTTGTAATTGACCATCCCTGTCAAAACTAAAGAAAAACTTACATACAAAATTACAGCAATTACTACCGTTCCAATAATGCCTTTGACAACATTTTTACCCGGATTAACAGTTTCTGCTGAGTTTGCAGCTAAAGCATCGAATCCAATAAAGGCAAAAAAGACTGTTGCTGCTGCTGTTGAAATTCCTCCTATTCCCCAAGGAGCAGAGTGGAATTTTTGTGGATAAAATGGCACATAGTTTTCTGTTTTGATATAAAAAGCCCCAATTACAATGAAGACAACAATAATTGCTACTTTTAAGATAACTGCAAAGTTTTCAATTCTCTTAGATAAGTTAGCTCCTTGATACAAAATCAAAGCAACAATTAAAACAATGCAGACAGCAGATATATTAATCATGCCGCCTTCTAAAGGACCCGCTTGAACGGCTTTAGGCAAGTGGATGCCGATAGCGTCTAAAATATTGTTATTAAAATACGAAGCAAAACCGGTTGCTTCTGCTGAGACAGCTAAGAAGTATTCAAGTAATAATCCCCAACCGATTATCCAGCCGATAACTTCACCATATATGACGGAACCAAACGAATAAGCAGAACCAGCAACAGGCATAGCGGATGAAAATTCAGCATAAGCCATACCAACCATTCCTGATACTACGGCTGCTAATAAAAAGGCGATCGCCACAGCCGGACCAGCATGCTGCGCTGCTTCATGTCCTGGCAAAATAAAAATACCTGTACCGATAACCGCCCCAATTCCTAGGGCAACTAAGTCACGCGCATTTAAATGCCTAGTTAATCTAGAATCTGCGCTTAAAAATGAACTGACGGGAACTTTCTTAAAAAAGTCTCTCATGCGTACTCTCCTTAATTTATTTTTAATTATTATACATGATTTCTTTTATTTTGCCATTAAAAATTATAACCAAAGTCAAAAAAAGACCCCCGCTAAATTTGCGGAGATCTTTCAAAGCAGCTATTTCAAACTACTTATCTTCTTTTTTATCAGCTTTTTCTTCTTTTTCAGCTTCTTTGATATCTTTCTTTTCTTGTTCACGGGTGTCTTTATCAAACAAAATGTCTTCCAAAATTTCACCATTTAAGTACAAGTGCTTATCATCGATGCTGAATTTAACTTCTTTAGTATCAGGCTTAGAAACAATCAACTTAGCAGCTGGAGTTTCAAGATCTTGTTCTACAACTCTTCTTAATGGACGAGCACCAAATTCTTTATCGTAACCCTTCTTAGCCAAGTACTTCTTAGCATCAGGAGTAACTTCAAGTTTGATGTTTCTCTTAGCAAGTGATTTTTCCATCTTAGCTAAGTAAAGATCTAAGATCTTAAGCATATCATCGCTAGTTAATGAGTTGAATGGAACAATTGCATCCAAACGGTTCAAAAATTCTGGTCTGAAGTAAACTTCAAGAGCCTTACGTAAAGCATCTTGATCGTCACCCTTTAGTAACTTATCAGAATATCCAGCATTTGAAGTCATAATAATGATTGTATCCTTGAAGGAAATGGTTCTGCCTTGAGCATCAGTTAAACGACCATCATCCATAATTTGAAGCAATGCATTAAAGACTTGTGGATTTGCCTTTTCAATTTCATCAAGCAAAATCAATGAATATGGTTGGTGACGAATCTTTTCAGTTAATTGTCCACCTTCACCATAACCAACATAACCAGGTGCTGAACCAATTAACTTGTTAACAGCCATTTGGTCTTGATATTCAGACATGTCCAAACGTACTAATGCATCTGCCTTACCAAATAGCTTAATTGCCAATTGCTTAGCTAATTCTGTCTTACCAACACCAGTAGGACCAGTAAGTAAGAATGAACCAGTTGGACGGTTAGAGTCTTTGAAGACTTGCTTACGAGCAATTGCATCAGTAATGATATCAATTGCCTTATCTTGGTCAATAACAACCTTCTTTAAGTCTGCAGCCAAGTTAGCGTTCTTTTGAGCTTCGTTAGTGTTGATTTCGCTCATTGGAATACCAGTCTTAGTTTGAATTAAAGAATACATATCTTCAGGAGTAACCTTAAGTTCACTTGCTTTACCTGCAGTCTTAAGGTCTTTCTTCAAATCTTCGATTTGTTTCTTGATCTTAGAAGCTTCATCGTATTTTTCGTCTTTAGCTGCTTCTTTCTTCTTGTCTTCTAAAGCACGGATCTTATTCTTAATTGAAGTTTCGTCTTTTTGATCCATACCTAAAGACTTCTTAGCACCAGCTTCATCCATTAAGTCAATGGCCTTATCAGGTAAGTGACGGTCATTGATATAACGATCAGAAAGTTCAGCAGCAAGCTTTAAAGCTTCTGGATCGTATTTAACATTGTGATACTTTTCATATCTTGGAGCCAAGCCCTTTAAGATTTGAATAGCATCCTTAATAGTTGGTTCAGGTACTTGAACTGGTTGGAATCTTCTAGCTAAAGCTGGATCTTTTTCAATTTGTTGGTATTCACTAGTAGTAGTAGCACCAATCACACGAATTTCACCACTAGCTAAAGCTGGCTTTAAGATATTAGCAGCATCCCCAGAATTGTTTTCTGAATCAGTTGAGCCTGCACCTACAATGTTGTGCAATTCATCGATAAAGAGGATAACATTCTTGTCGCCCTTAGCTTTATCAATAATCTTCTTTAATTTTTCTTCAAAACTACCACGTAGTGAAGTACCAGCAACTAATTCGTTAATGTTTAATTCAATGATGTGTGCCTTCTTTAATTTTTCAGGAACATCACCATCAACAATTCTTTGAGCCAAACCTTCAACAACTGAAGTCTTACCAACACCAGCAGGTCCAGTTAAAACTGGGTTATTCTTCTTACGTCTACTCAAGATTTCAATAACTTGGTCAATAATTGCTGTACGACCAATAACTGGGTCATATTTACCCTTTTTTGCTTGTTCGGTTAAATCAACACCAATTGGCTTTTCTTTTTGTTTGCCATTTTGGGCACCTTGTTGTGGCATTTGACCACCTAAATTTCTTGGTTGATTACCAGACATTCTTGCTCCATCGTTAAAGAAACCGCTATTTAATTCATTAAATAAATCGTCAAAATTGTAGTTTCCATCGTCAAAGTATGCCATGTTCTCTACACACTCCTCAGTCTTAAAAATTTTAGCACTTGCTAAATTTAAGTGCTAACTCTCACAAATCTAATTATAACTCCATCATCTATTAAATCCAACTGTTATGATTTTTATTTTTACCGAAGAATCAAGCTTGTGAACACTTTCAAGAAATTGCTGTTTTATTAATAAATTGCACAAAAAAAGATTGTGAATTATGTATCACAATCTTTTAATATACATATGAATTTACTTTGATCTAGTTATTTTTACTTTTTTGTCTTTTTATGAAACTGTTTTATTTTGAAGTTGCCTGGATTATTTTTAGCAGGATTTTGTTTATCACTGTCCAATAAGTATTGTTCAATTAATTGAACAACCTGCTTATTCTGGGGTAGCGATGAGTGTTGGGCATCTTCGCCTGTCACAGTCATCGTAGTATAGTGCTTAACTTGATTTTGGAAGATATATTTCCCTGCAGCCACACTACTTTCTGGAACTAATCCATCAGATTCATAATTTTGACCGCCGGAGACAGAATACACATCTAGATTAGTAGGAATTTTTTTACGATTTTTAATTAAATCACTCAACATTTCAGTTTTATTATTAATATTTTTTTCGTTGAAGTTAAAAGGTGTCCCTACTGTCATAAGTTTTTTGATAGTAATGTCTGATGAATAATCACTATAGTAATGTTCAATCCAATAAGTCCAAATCAGTCCCCCGTTAGAGTGTCCAAAAGCTTTAAAGTTATTAAACTTATATTGCTGCGATAATCTACTAAAAGCTAAATCAAACCAATCCGCTTGCTTTTTGATATTACTATAACCATCATGATTATTTTCAAATCCAACAACAATAAAGGGTTCATTATCATTTTTATTGATTCTACCGGTATACTTTAATTTTCCGTCGGTTTTCACTTGAACTTTGAGCAAACTATGCTTTTTATAAGTATCTTTGTTTAAAAGTTCCACCAATTCATTGAATCTTTCCGTTGTCGCACTTGAGCCCGGAATCATGATGACGGGAGACATTTGTGATTTACGGCGTTCAGCCATATCTTTATTAACATTTTTCATCCAAAAAAATGTCGGGATCGCAATTATCATTAAAAATACAAATGTACCAATAATAATTAGAATGTTTTTTCGACGATTAGTGAACATATTCAAAACCTGCTTCCTCAGCATTCAAATTCTCTATTTCGGTTTGAACTTTAGCTGCTATTTTTACTACTGGCCAATAAAGCAAAATGTCCCCAGCAAATAAAAGCATACTAAAAATAAGGGCACTCCAATTACCGTTAGTTGCCATAAACGAAACAATCGGGCCTGGTGTTCCTGACAAAACTTGATATGCTGAAGCAGGAATCAAATGAAGCTGAATAAATAAAGCGGCTATTAGCATATTTAAGACAGGAATTAATACATACGAAAACAGGTACATTGGATTCAAAATAATGGGTACACCTACTAGGGCCCCTTGATTAGAGCCAAAGAAAGTTGGAATAAAGGACCAACGTGCTACTTTATTGGTGTTATCGTGCTTATAAACCAGCAAAATAACGATTAATAAGGCAAGTAAAACACCGCTGCCACCAAATTTTCCATAAGATTGATACAAAGCATTTCCCACAAACTTATTTGGAATATTCCAACTTGAGCCATGTTCTAAGGCGTAATTCAAGTTAGCTACATTCGTTCCACTGCCCATATTAGCAGTTAATGAGTTAAGCGGTTCTCCAATTCCAAACCAGTTTAAAAATAAAGCTAATGCCAAAAGTGGAATAAACGTCCACAGATTCAGATTGTTTTGACCTTCGTTTTGAAAGAATTGATACACATTTGATGCAATCATTCGTACCTGAATTATACTAGTGAAAATCCCAATTACTAAGCCGACAAGCAAAGCGATCGCAGTTGGTCTAAATGATGCAAACGCGCGCCACTCTATTCGATCTGAATTTTCTGTATGTTGATGATGAAAATCCACACCCCAAAATCTAAAGATTAGCCCTACTATATATCCAATTACTAAAGCAAATAAAAAACTATGGATACCTAAAAAACGCCAGTTAAAATTCATCGTAATATTAAAATTGGACGTATCTTGAAAGCGATATGCACATAATAACAAGCTGAGCATCCCCGCGATTCCAGCCATTTGAGCATCTTTATGGTAGTAGCGTGCAGTATACTGAGCGCCAAAATAAGCGACCAATAAGCCAAAACTATTAAAAATCACACTTGATAAACCTTGGCTTGCATACCATGCTGCATCAAAAACCGGATCTGGTAGCCAATTATCGAAATAAAAAATATTTGAAATTAAACTATCAGGTGAAAAAACGCTCCGCCACATAAATTGAAAAATACTCCCAATAATGGCTAATGGCATCAGAATTGTCAGTGTTCTTTCAGCGATTCTAAAGAAAGATCGTCTTTTAACCCAAACCACCATTTTAAATATAAGTCTATCTACCATATCAATACTCTTTCTGTACGCTTAAATTAATTACTCTCCATTATACGGTAATATGTTAAGTCAGTTATTAATTTTTTTATTATTTTAATTATTAAGCCCATGTTATAATTATGCTGAAAAAAAGGAGAAAACGATGGCTAAAAAGAATTTTGAACTAAATGATGATACTGCTCACTTACTCAACTACTATTTAAAACGCTCTCAAGGAAATTGGGATGAAGTTATTAATATCGCAATAAAAAAATATATTTGTGACCAATTAAATAGTCAACAAGTTAAAGATGCTCTCCAACATACAGGAAAAGACGCATTTCCTGCAGAAGATGTCTTACGAAATTTTGGTGATAATTGGATGCAAGATTAATATTGATTAGTATGATAATTTAATGTACATTATGAGTAAAACCAAGCTGGCCTAAATAGTCGGCTTTTTTTCTACATCAAAAATCAAAGGAGGAATTTATGCTTAAAAAACGTCCCCAAGATCCAATTCGCTTAATTTGGCTTTTTGCTGGTTCTTTAATCATTAATACCGGGATTAGCTTTATTTGGCCTTTAACTACAATTTATATTCACAATTATTTACACGAAACTTTAACAGTAGCTGGCGTTGTCTTATTCATTAACTCCGCTTTTACTATGGTTGGAAATGCCACAGGTGGCTGGTTATTTGATCGTTGGCATCCCTATCAAACAATTCTAACAGGCGTCAGTATTGCAACTATATCTACTTTACTGTTAGTCTTTTTCCATGGCTGGCCAGCTTATCCTATCCTCTTAGTAACTCTAGGGTTAGGAAACGGAATAGTAGTAACTGGCTTAAATTCAATTGCAACTTTGATCAAAAGTCGAAATGCCTCTTATATCTTTAATGTTTTGTACTTTACTCAAAATTTAGGCCTAGTCTTTGGATCATTAATGGTTGGATTTATCTTACCTTACGGAATTACTTACATTTTCCTTCTCGCTTTTATCATGTTTGCTTTTTTCAATGTCGTAGTCTTATTTGAGTACCGCAAGCTTAATGAAGCACACGAAGGAAAGCGTGAGCAGTCATTCAATTCAGAAGATACTCAAGTGATCCCCAAAGGATCTACTCAAGCAATTACAGCTATTTTATTCTGCGTCTTTGCAGCTTGGATTGCCTATGAACAATGGAATTCTAATATTTCCTCTTACATGCTGTCTCTTCATATGTCAGTGCGTTCATATAGCTTACTTTGGACATTAAATGCCGTCTTAATTGTGACCTTACAGCCATTTTTAACTCATTTTGATGATTGGTTGACTCAGCATTTACATGGCAGATTGTATCTTGGATTTAGTTTATTTGGCTTAGCTTTTTTAGTTCTAATTGGAGCCAAACACTATGCTTTCTTTGCCATTTCGATGGCAACTTTAACAATTGGAGAAATTCTGTCATTCCCAGCAGTTTCAACATTTGTTAATGACCGAGCTAGTGATCGCGACAAGGGCAAATATCAAGGCATCGTGCAATCAATTACTTCTGCTGGACGAGCTTTCGGTCCTTTAATTGGGGCCTTGATTATCGATCATAGTTCTTATCGAGTACTGTTTGTTTTCTGTAGCAGTATTGTTATCATTTCAGTACTTTGCTTTGCCCTAGTTAATAAAATTAACCGAAATAAAAAAGTTGATTAGCCTTGTGCCAATCAACTTTTTTGCTTTATATTTAAGTATAATCTGTACCAAAAAAGCCTAATTCCACCAACATCGGAATCAGGCTCACACAGTGTTAGTACCGTCATTCTGACCACATATATAAAAAGATAACACATTTTCGCTACCGGAGAAAATGACTACCTACATGGCGGTACGAGAAAATATTAGCACATAAAATCAAGTTTAACAACTTTTTACATACTCTTTTTACAGTTATTTAGTAATTAAAATAAACTATGAAACAAAAAATATCTTTAAATACTCTTTATAATATCATGTATGATCACATGGACCCCAATGGCTGGTGGCCTGGTAGAAGCGACTGGGAGGTCATTTGGAGCACTGTTTTAATTCAAAATACGAATTGGAAAAACGTTGCAAAAGTTAATATATCCTTATTTAAGAAAACACAATTTTTACCACAAAACATTTTAAAACTAACCGATCAAGAATTGGCTGATGTTATCAAAAGTACTGGATTTTATACTCGTAAGGTAAAAACAATCAAAATCTTGGCTAATTTTTTCAAACAATATAACTTTGATCTTGAACAAGTTACTTGTATGCCAAAAGACGAATTACGAAATCAGCTGCTAAAGCTTCATGGCATCGGACCTGAAACTTCTGACGTCATCTTAATGTATGCTCTACAAAAAGGGGAATTCGTCGTAGATAAGTATTGCCGGCGGCTTTTTAGCTGCTTAGGAGTTGAATTAGCTAGCTATGATCAAGCAAAAAAACTTATTGAATCGCATCTAGATAATTTCACTTTACGACAATATCAAAATTTTCATGCAATGATTGATATGTTTAACCAAGAATACAAATTACCCAGCCAATTTAAGGATTCTTTTCTTGCCCCTTATCAATTAATCATCCCACACTAAAAGGCTTATATCACTGTGATATAAGCCTTTATTTTAACGAACTAATCCAGCCATTAACTGGTTAGTAATGTTTCGTAAGCCATAATAACTCTTGATTGGATGGTTAGATTGAACAATTAATGCCGATTTACCATCGTTAGAAATACGTGCATAACAAGTATATCCATACCCCATTCCATTAGTTGAATGGAACGTTGAGAAGTTGTAAAATCCGCCGCCGTAATTGCCACCCTTAACGGTGTCACTTGAGCCTTGGAATAATTCATCACGGCTGTGTTTGGTTAAAAGTTTTCCATCAACCATTGCCTTTAAAGCTTTATACAAGTCATGATTACTCATAACTACACTACCAGTACCAAATTCTCCGTGCAATTCATCAACATTAAGAGAAACTGGAACTAAGGTAGTCTTATCATCCGGAGTGTATTGGTAAGAAGTAGCAAAATGAATTTGCTTTAATTTCTTTGGGTTACTCCAAACAAAAGCAGTTTCTTTTAAATCAAGCTTCTTAATAAAGGTATCAGTAAATAGGTCTTCATAAGAACGACCTGTGACTTTTTCTAAAACTCCAGCTATTAAAGCATAGTTAATTGGAGAATAGGTCCGCTTATTATAAAGCTTAGGTAAGAAAACAATATTTTTAATATCGTGTTTGATACCTGCTTGATTATCCTTATATGGGGATATTCCTAAAACAGTCTTTGGCTTCACAGCCAGACCAGAAGTCATCTGAGTCAACTGACGCAAGGTGATTTCATCGGCATGCGGGACTTGTGGGTAAAACTTAGATAATTTATCAGAAAGTTTTACGTTGCCTTTTTGGACCTCACGCATGAGCATAACACCAGTCATTGGTTTTTGAACTGAATCAATCAAGTAACTTGTATTAGCGCGATTTGGCACCTTATTTTCTGCATTTGCCCAACCATTAGCATATTGCAGCGTAGTTTTATTATTTTTAACTACTAAAACAGAACCTTCAAAATTATTGTCAGCTAATGCTTTTCTAATTTGATTATTTTCTTGTTGTTTAGCAGATAGCACTTTAGCTTGCTTGACATTCGTCTTATTGCCCCAAGCTTTAGTGTAATAATAATTATTTAAGTGATAATCAATTGGAATATTTGGTTCTTTCATAAAAGGACGAACATACTGATCGACAGCCAACCAACCATTCCAGCCTAAGTGAATGGTATCTTCCATAAAGAATTTCTTACCACCATCTCTAGATAAGTCAGCAATATTATCAAAACCTTGACTTGTTAATTGCTGTTTAATCTTAGAAACAGAAGTTTGATACATCTTTTGCGAAAGACCAGTGTATTTTGCCCACTTTTCGTTAACTGGTGGAATAACAAATAGCACATTAACGTGTTCTTTTGCAAATTCGTTTAAGACGAGCTCGAAATCAGCACATTCTGGAGATTGAGTATAGTCAAAGTCCTTTTGTGATCCCTTTAAGCGGCCAAGTTCCTTTTTATTCAATCGATTCTTGAAGAAACTATTCGAAATTCCAAATGGATTGCTGGAAGTAGCGGCCTTACCTTGGGCATTAGCTTCTTGACGCAAATTATCGTAAGCATAAGTACCTGGTAATTTGTGAGCTGCATTTTGAATTTTAGGAACATTATTCGTCAATTCCATAGAAGAAAAGAAACTATCTTCGTTAGTTAAAATTCTTCTGCGAGCTTTGAGCCACAATACCTGCTCTTCTGAAAGCTTCTTACCTGATGCTAGTGTCATTAGCGCATACTTGGTTGACTCACTAGAGTTACCTGAAGGCATATCCAAAAGCCGTCTTGCCGCATAACGCGTTGCAACACTATCTTTGGCATTTAAAATCCAATTAACTGCTTGAAGTTGTGAAAAGTACATCCCAAAAGCAGCTGCATTTTGGCCTTGTTTAGTAAACCATTGTGGAGAAATTATAAACACAGCCTTTTTATTAGCTAGCTGGTTTACTGTTTCTTGCATACTAAAAAAGTGTGTCAAAGATTGACTACCAGGCCCACCTAATAAGAAAGGGCGATAATCTCTTTTATATTTATAAGCCAAGACACTTGGGTGCATAGGGTCCATACGTGATAATTCACTGGATCCGTAAAATGGGACATATTGTTTTGAAAATGCAGCCTGTTTAATTTCTTGACCTTTAAAAACGTTTTGAGACTGTGAAACCGATGCTTTAAAAAGTAGCTTATCGGATTTCACGTTGCGATGCCATGGTATTAAAAATAGCAAGGCAAGCAAAATAAAAGCACATATAACTGGGCCAAAAATTTGCCACAGCTTGCGTTTATTACTCATTTCTTAAACTTTCTACCTTTTCAATAATCTTATTAGGAGTAGACCATTCGTCACGGTTGAATTCTGAAACTGGTGCAGTAATACCGGTTTTTTCTTGTAATTCAAGCAGCATTTGAACAGTTGCCATTGAATCCAATAAACCACTATCAAATAAGTTATCGTCCATTTGATCGCTTAAATCTTCCCCAGTTAATTCATTTAAAATATCTAAAACTGCTTCTTTTGTATCCATAATAATTAATACCTCTCAAATAAAACTAAATCTTAATTCCTAGTGGAACCATAATGTGTCCAAGAATCCTGAGAATAGCAAGAAACTGAGACAAACAACATTAAACGTTAAGAATATCGCAAAAGCTTCCGTAAATTTATTATGCGGGATTTGTTTGCGATGCTTACGTTTAAACCTTAACCAAATATCATTAATAATAATTGCTAAGGCATGGTAAATACCATATACGATATAATACCACGTTAAACCATGCCAAAAGCCCATAATTAAGAAATCTACTAAATATGCAGCTTGTGACAGTCTGATTCTATTTTTAATTAATTTATGCTTCATTGCAAAGAATGTGAAACGCATAAATATAAAATCACGGAACCAGAATGATAAAGTCATATGCCAACGATTCCAGAAATCTTTGATGTTTTTGGAAATAAATGGCTTATTGAAGTTCATTGGGGTTCTAATTCCCATAAAGTAGGAAGTTCCCACAGCAAATAATGAATATCCGGCAAAGTCAAAGAATAAATACATACTGTAGCAATACATATAACCAACTAATGCCCAGGATAAACGTAATCCTCCATTAGCATGGCCATAAAGTATTGCTGCTTTTGCGACTTGTGGCAACCACAAAGTCCCAAATACATATCCAATAATAAATTTGTATAAAAATCCTTGGAAAATGTAACGTGTTCCTAAACGTAAATTTTCTATATATTCTTCTCGTTCTGGAGCTTTGTCACAATCTTTTTCAAATCGACGATATCTATCAATAGGACCAGATGATAATGTTGGATAAAATAGCAAAAATCTAATATAAGTAATTGGATTGACTGTCTGAATTGTCTTATCTCGAAGCTCCATTAACACTTCAACTGTTTTGAAAGTTAAATAAGAAACTCCCATAAATCCAATTAAACTAGCTACTTTTCCATGCATGTGCGGTGCAATTTTTACCAAAGTCAATGGCGCAATTGCTAAAATTACCGCTAGACAGAAGACCCAAGTTTTATTTCGCCCAGATTTAATATATTTTTGATAAGCAAAGGTGAGCACAAATTGAAAAACAATATAAGCGATCAGTTGCACACCCTGGATCCAATCCTTACCATCAAACATCAAGAATAAAAAGACTAAAGAAAACAATGCTTCATAAGTCTTAAATCTCTTACCGTAATATAATCCGATAATTAATGGTAATAAGGCTACAAGGATAATTATAAAGTAACGCGGATTGGTATAAGGCTGTAAGTTAATCACGCGTTATTTACCTCCTTAATCACTTGTTTAATGTCCACTTTACCGTTTTGAGAAATTGGCATCTCTTCACGGAAAATAAATCTTTGCGGAAGCATGTAAGGCATGATGTCTTTTGATAAATCTTCACGCAATTTTTTACTGAGTTCGCCATCAGAATACTTTCTACGAACTCCAGAAGCTAATTCAACTACTGCAACTAATTGTTGCACTTTGTGATCTTTATTATATTTAGGAGCAACTACTCCGTAGCGAACAAGTGGATTCTTAGCTAAATAGAAGTTAATTTCTTCAAGTTCGATACGATATCCATTAAATTTAACCTGAAAATCGATTCGACCACGATAAAAGAGCATATCACCATCTAAAAAGCCTAAGTCACCTGCGCGATAACTAGGGTAATTATCAGCGTCATTTTGATAAAAGGCAGCTTTAGTTTTATCAGGATTGTTCAAATATCCTTTAGATACGCTAGGGCCGCTGATGACAACTTCACCTTGGTTTTCAACTTCACCTTTAGAAGTATCAATTGAAATTTTCGTATCTTCTTTTGCTACACCAATTGGCAAACGGTCATACTTGTTTAAAATATCATCAGTAATTTCTACTTGAGTGACGGCAACTGTGGTTTCAGTTGGACCGTAAGTGTTGTAAATATGACTGTCTGGGAATTTCTTTTTGAGCATCTGAGCAGTCTTATGACTTAATTCTTCCCCACAGAAAAGAAAATGTGTCAATTCAGGATGGTGCTTTTGATCAAAAGTTGGATCTAAGAAGCACATTTCTGCAAATGAAGGTGTTGATACCCACACATTAAAGTGCAATTTTGGTAAAGTTTGAAAAAGCTGACCAATATTTTCAGTCACTTCATGTGGTAATACAACTAATTTACCTCCAGCAGTTAAAGCTGGATACAAACTCATCACTGACAAGTCAAAAGAATATGGTGCTTGAGCTAAAAAGCTTGGATTTTCAGGTAATTTAAAATCACTAGCTTCCCAGTTGACAAAGCTAAGTAAGTTATCGTGACTAATTTGGACACCCTTAGGTTTACCAGTAGTTCCTGAAGTAAAGATGATATAAAAATTATCGTCACCTTCTACAAAATTAGCTGGATCTATTTCAAAATCACCATCAACTACTTGCTCAGGCTCTAAAATTTTAATATCTTTCATTTCGATTGGAAGCTTATCAATTGCAATTACAGCAGGAGATTGAGAAACTTCTTGAATCATAGTTAAACGTTCACTATTTGAATATGAAGCAATCGGAATATAAGCATGGCCTGCTTTGACAGCACCTAAAAAGCTTGCAACCATCTCAAAAGTTTGGCCACCCCAAATCATAATTGGGGCTTTGTCTGCTAAGTTCAATTCTTTGATTTTAGCTGCATATGCATCAGAACGTTTTTTCAAATCACCATAAGTATTCGTCTTTCCTAAATACTCATAAGCAATTCTATTAGGATCATCACTAGCAATTTGATCGATTGCCTTGATTACATCTTTAATCATTATTTTTAGCTACCTCTTTAACTTAGAAATCCTTATAAATAAATTTAGCTCCGCCAATTCCACTGTATGAATAGAGATAGACGAGCACTAAAAGTATGGCGAAATAAAAAATTGTTTTAGCAATGAACCAACCGATTCTTTTTGCTGTTGAATCTTTGATTTCAACTTTAGGTTTTTGAGTCATCTTTTCACCTCAGAACTCTTTTTCTAAATTTTACAACAATTTTACAAAAATCGACAATTCTTTAGAAAATTTTTGCAAAATTCTTTTATATAGGAAGTCGCATTGGACTAATTATAACAAAAACTAGCCTTATTATATATTTCTCACGTCATTTTGAAGCTTTTTTACTCTTGAAATAAACTATCGCCACAAAAATAGCCTGAAAAATGGACGTGAAGAAAAAGGAAAACAACAAGATCCACAAAACTCGGTTCGAATTATGCCAAAAAGGTTCTTTGCTCGTTGTTAAAGTATAAGCAGAAAATAAAATAATAATAATCAGATGGACTAAAAATATTCTCATACCTGTCAATTGGTAAAACATTAAAACACCAAAAGCCGATAATAAGCCACTCCAGCCCGCCACTTTAACCCAAAATTCAATTCTATCTTTCCTCATAATCAACTCCCTAATAAAGCATTAATATTAGCTGACAAGATGCGGTCCATTTTCATAATATTATTTTTCGCATAAGGCTTAGCACCTGATTCAAATAACATTAATAGCTGACCGTCATTTACATAAATTTGTTCCAAATAAGGTGGCATCACTACTACTTTTTCGGCATTCTTTTCATCTAAACTATCTAAAGCGGTGATTGGAAAGAAGAAAAGTTTTGAATCTTTGCTTCCATATGATTGACTCAAAATTACGTAGTTTTGATAAAAAGCTATTCCTTGAATCTGTTGATCCATCGCTGCGCTTCCTGACCCTAAAGCCCAAGATACTTGGCCGGTGACAGCCTTAATTTGATCACTAGTAATTGTACCTTTAAATGGCTTTTGCCTTGCAATAGGATAGGATGCAATTTGACCATTTTCAGATTGATTAAAAAATCCAACAAATAACTGATCATCGTAATATGTCACACAAGATGCTCTTTGAATTGTCGGCAAGCCAATCACATGATCATAAGCTATTGGTTTTTTATTCTTCGCAAAATCATATTTTTCAAGCTTCTTTAAAGAAAATGACATCAAAGCTGACTGATCTTGTTGACTACCAGTAATCCAAATATTTTTAGCTACTGGATCGTAAGCTATTCCACCTAAGTGAGGGCTCCCACTAACTTGAACAGTTTTAATATATTTGCCTGTTTTTTTGTTTAAAACATAAATTACCGAGCGGTGCTGGTGCTGACTATCGTAAGCTGTAATCAATAAATACTTGCCAGCAATTGTTAAGCCTTGCGGAACCATAGAATCGGTTGAATTTACTTTATTTGTTTGAAAATTAAACGATCGTGTAACTCTTTGTCCGGGAATTATATAATTAGCTCCAACTTTGCTTGTCAATGGACTTTCAAAGGCTGCTTCATAAACTGCAGGATATTTGTCTGAAAGTTTTTTCTTGAATGCTGGAAAACTATAGTGGCCGGCGCTAATACTGGTGCCGTCTTTAGCTTTAACTAAAATTGGCTTGGAATAAAAGCTGGCTTGAGCCTGACGGTTATTTTGATATCTTTCATATAAATAATAAGCGCCTGCTGTAAGTCCCCCTAGCAATAAAAGGACGAAAAAGAGTTTCAGTAATATCTTTGATTTTTTCATTTTTCCTCCCTCTATGTTTATTTTATGTTTGTTTTTTGATATATAAATTAATAGTATCTTGAAAAGCGCTGTCAATCCAAGTTATTCCACCACTTTTAGTAATACTTTTTAAATCAAAATCTTATCACTTAAGAAATTTTATTAATTTTGGTCACAATTTGTTCACATTTAATCTATAATATATAAAGCATAGCAGATGGATAACTTCCTGAAGCTATTTAGCATTAACATCCAACTTTTTATTTTCATTCTTACTCCTCCAAGTAGATTGAAATTTGTCAGTTTGTTACTGACCAAAAAATTATCCCATTTTTAAGCCGCGCACCTTGCGCGGTTTCTCTTTGTCCAATTTTTGATTTATTAAGCTATCTTTATAATATTTAAGCTTTTTAAGAAATTTGGTCACAATTTATTCACATTTAGACTCTAGTATATAAACCATAGCAAGAGGGAAACAATCCTGAAGCTATTTAGCATTAACATCCAACTTTTTATTTTCATTCTTACTCCTCCAAGTAGATTGAACATTTTGTCAGTTTAATTACTGACCTAAATTATCCCGTTTTAGACCTATGCACTGCATAGGTCTTTTTTGTGCACTATTATTTTAATAACATTGCTTTTTTCCTATAATATACATATACAAATAAATTATTTTAGTCGTTTTTATTTTTGGAGGGAAAATGTTCTCACCCGCTATTCAGCACCTCATTGAAGAAAAATCTGGTGCTTTTCTAATTCCAGCTTCGCGGATTGCTTTTGTTCAAGAAGATAATCCTCTTTATCACGCATTCTTAATTTTAACCAAGGTGAAATATGCAAAAATCCCTGTCTTAGACAGTAAACAGCGTGTTGTCGGCCTACTCAGTTTAGCTATGATTACCGATAAAATGCTGACACCAGATGATATCACGATTGATGCATTATCTGAGTTAAAAGTTAAAGATGTGATGCAAGTAAAATTTGATACTATTAATATGGTCCAAACTGAACTTGAAACTCAGCTTCATTTATTAGTCGATAATGCATTCTTGCCTGTTGTTGATGATGAGGGAGTTTTTCAAGGATTATTAACTCGCCGTGAATGGATCAAAGCTTTTAATTATGTCGTTCACAACATCGATCATGAGTATCAACTTATTCCTAAAAATAAGCATCACTTATCTTGAGTAAGAAAGTAATTTCACTTTTATTTTTTAGTGTTAAACTATGAATACGTAAAGTGAATTTATATATTAATATTGGAGGTATCTATATGAATATGAAGCACCAATGGAAATTCTTTACCATCCTTGGTATTGGTATCGTTAGTGCAATCTTAGATTTTGGTCTTCATAATCCTAAGATTATTGGATTTCCAATTTCAGAAATTTTAATTGATATTTTTGGGATTTGCATGTCCATCTCAATGCTGATTGAAATGTTCCATACCTTAGAAAAAGGAAATTGGGGCGTTGATATTTTGGCTATAATTGCCGTTGTTTCAACGATGGTAGTTGGAGACTACTGGGCAGCTTGGATGATTTTGATTATGTTAACCGGTGGTGATTCTCTGGAAGATTACGCTACTGGACAAGCAGACAAAGAGCTGCGTTCTTTGTTAAACAATACCCCTCGAATTGCCCATCAAATTGTTAATGGAAAAATTGAGGACGTAAACGTTGATCAATTAAAAATTGGCGATACAGTTTTAATTAAGCCCGGTAACCAAGTTCCAGTTGACGGAAAAATCATTAAAGGAACTTCAAGTTTTGACCAATCATCATTAACTGGTGAATCTTTACCAGTTGATAAGACTGTGGGCGATGAATTGATGTCTGGTTCAATTAATGGTAACTCTGCCGTTGAAATGGAAGTTACTAAAGAAGCCAAGAACTCCGAATACCAGTCAATCGTTGCCTTAGTTAAGTCTTCTGAAGCAAAACCTGCTAAATTCGTTAAAATGGCTGACCGCTATGCTGTGCCATTTACAATTATTTCTTTAATTATTGGTATTGCTGCTTGGATTACCTCCGCTGTAACCAATCCTGGTGCTGACTGGCAAACTCACTTCATGCGCTTTGCCCAAGTTATGGTTGTAGCTTCACCATGTCCCCTATTAATTGCAGCTCCAGTAGCCATGGTTTCTGGAATGAGCTCTATGTCGCGGAGTCATATTATTGTAAAGTCTGGTACTACGCTAGAAAAACTTTCTAGAACATTAACTTTTGCCTTCGATAAAACTGGTACCTTAACTGAAAATCAATTAGTAATTGAAGACGTAGTTCCAGCCAAGGACAGTGATTTATCAAAACAAGAACTTCAAAGCTTAGCTGCAAGTGTTGAACAACAATCAAGTCATATTATTGCTACTTCACTAGTTAATGGAACAGATAAAAAGGACTTGCAATCAGTTGACAACTTACAAGAAACTACCGGTAAGGGTGTTAGCGGCTCAGTAAATGGTAAGGATGTTAAAGTTGGTAAACTCAGCTTTGTTGATCCTAGTCACGAAAAAATAAATGTAGATTCAACTGCTATCTATATTTCAGTAGATGGTAAATTTGCTGGTTATATTACCTTCCAAGATGAAATTAGAAAAAATACCCCCGAAACGATTGCTCGCTTGCGTAGACAAGGCGTTAAGCAGATCATGATGCTTACTGGTGACCACAAAGGTGTAGCTGATAAAATTGCTAAGCAAGCTGGTATTAAAGAATCTGAAGTTCATGCAGATCTACTTCCAGCTCAAAAGATTCAAGAAATCAAAGATGTTAAACCAGACTTAAGACCTGTTGCTATGGTTGGTGATGGGGTTAACGATGCCCCAAGTTTGATGGCAGCCGATGTCGGTATTGCCATGGGAGCTAAAGGAGCTACCGCTGCTAGTGAAAGCGCCGATGCCGTTATCATGGTTAATGACTTGTCCAAAGTTAACGATGCTGTAGCAATTTCTAAACATACTATGAAAGTGGCTAATATTGACGTTTTAACTGCTATTGCAATCGTTATTATCATCGAAATCATTGCCTTTACTGGCATCATCCCGGCCTTTTGGGGAGCAATTTTACAAGAAGTAGTTGACTTAATTACTATCTTGCTTGCTTTACTTGCAAAAACTAAACCAACCAATCCAAGCCAAACTGGATTGCCTAAACAATAAAAAACAAGTAGAATTAAAAGAAGTTAAATATTTTGTTTAGTGGTTGGGTTTATAAAGAACTTTCAAGATTAGCTTATTTGGGTCAATAAGCACTTGAAAGTTTTTTATTTTACCCAGGAAAATACATTTAGAAAGATGATGCTATGCACTTTTTAGGTCAATTAATCTTAATTTTGTTAGTGACAACGCTATTAGGTCAGCTCTTTGCTCGCTTCAATATGCCAGCAGTTATCGGCCAATTATTATCTGGAATCGTCTTAGGACCTGCGATTTTAGGCTTAGTTAAACCAAATGAAATTGTCAGTTTGTTTTCTGAATTTGGCGTAATTTTGTTAATGTTTTTGGCAGGATTAGAGAGTGATCTCAATTTACTAAAAAAATACTTTAAGCTAAGCTTCACTGTTGCAACTGTGGGTGTGATTTTACCCGTAGTATTTATGGGACTTGCCTCAATGGCATTTGGAATGAAGTTTTTAGAAGCGCTTTTTATTGGGATTGTTTTTGCAGCAACTAGTGTTTCAATCTCTGTTGTAGTACTGCAAGAAGCAAATCAGCTGCACACTAGAGCTGGGAGTGCCATTTTAGGAGCTGCGGTAGTTGATGATATTTTGGCGGTTGTAGTTTTAAGTTTGTTTACTACGTTCAGTCATGAAGGTGGAAAAAGCGGCCTGACAAATAATTTCTTTGTGAACTTAATCATTGAAGCAGTTTACTTTGTAGCTGTCTGGTTAATTTTTAAATTTGTCGCTCCTTACTTTATGAAGGCAGCTGAAAAAATCGAAGTTAATTATTCTGTTGTCATTGGATCACTTGTCTTAGCCCTAGCTATGGCCTGGGCTGCTGACTTTGTTGGCTTATCAGCAGTTGTAGGTGCCTTTTTCGGCGGCCTAGCAATCAGACAAACACCGCAATATCATGAAGTTGAATCTTCCATTAGTATTATTGGATATTCAATTTTCATCCCCGTCTTTTTCGCAGATATCGGCTTATCAATGACCTTTGCAAGCCTAGTTAAAGATATTTGGTTCATACTCGCGATGACAGTTTTAGCATTACTGTCCAAATTCTGGGCTGGAAAATATTCTAGTGAGGCGTTTGGTTTTAGTAAAAATGAAGGCAATATCGTCGGTGCCGGAATGATATCTCGTGGTGAAGTTGCATTAATTGTGGCTCAAATTGGAATCAATCACCATCTTTTCCCAGAAGATATTTATTCAAGTTTGATTCTAGTGATCATTGTCACGACTGTGCTTTCACCATTTATTCTTAATCACTTTATTAAAAAGCAAACTCAAGCAAATTAAACAAAAATGGAAGCAAGACTATTTCAGTTTTACTTCCATTTTTTGTAACTATTTTATTGAAATGTTGCCCTTAGCAGTATCTACTTCAATTACATTTTTGTTATCGCTATTTAATTCAAAATCGTGTCCCTGCTTTTGGCCCTTATAAACAACTTTTCCCAAAGAAGTACTTAGATCATAACCTGTCGCATTTGTCTTCTTAATTGCAACATTACCATTTGCTAGATCTACATCCATTCCTTTTTGGGTATATAACTCATCTATTGTGACATTACCATTAGATAAATCTAAACTGCCGCTTTTCACGGCTAAATAATCTGCATGAACATTGCCGTTAGCTAAATCAATATCTAAACTTTCCAATTCTTTTTTTGGTATCTCAATCACTAGCTTAGGCGCAAGCTTTTTTAAATTAAACACGTTCACGACAATGTGTTGATCATGCGTTTTATAAGTAATGTTCAATCTCTTATTTTCCACTTTAACTTCTGGAATGAGTTTTTCAGCTCCCAAGTAATGTACAGCATATTTTTCTGCGACCTTGAATTCCACATTACAACTTGGAACATCAATATTGACTTTATCAAAGCTTCCAACTGCATAATCTTTTTTGACTGCATCTTTATTGTTATCGTTGAAAAAATTGAACATCAAAATCCCTCCAATTACTAGTAAAATCGTAAAGCTTATTGCTATTAATTTCTTTTTTGTATTCATTTTTTAAATATAATCCTTTAAATCGAGTACTTGATCGTAAGTCTTTAATTCGTCTGGTTCATAGTGGTGAATTACTTCAATAAAAGTTAAATCTGACTTGCGCAAAAAATCATGAATTTCATCTGCAGTTGTTTTATCTAAAGAAGCATTAATCTCATCAAGTAATAAAATCGAACGCTTAGCTAAAATAGCACGGGCTAGTTCAATACGTGCTAACTGACCACCAGATAATTGATCCGCATTCACTCCTAATGAGTAATCAAAGCCTTTTTCTTTAACAATTGCATCTAATCCTAACTTTTCACAAACTCGCATAACCTCACTTTTTGAAATATCTTCTCCCAAGGTTAAATTAAACCATAAACTATCCGCAAAAATAATCGGTGCTTGACTTGCATAAGCAAATGCTTCACTAAAATCACCTGCTTGCTCAACTTGCCCATTGAGCAATATTTCACGGGCTTTTCCGAAGCCGCCATACATTAAAAACTGAAGCAAGGTGGATTTTCCAGCACCTGAAGGCCCAATCACAGCCATTTTTTTACCTTTTTCCAATTTAAAATTAATACCATTAGCAAGTCTGTCATCTTTTCTAAACAAGTCGAGATCTTTCACTTTAAGATCGTGAACATCGATCTTTTTAGCCTTATCCTTTTTCTTATTTGCTAAGAATATTTGTACTTTTTCCATAATTTTCTTAGTAGTAGCAAGTTTATTTCGATCATCCAAAATATTAAGTACAGGATTAACAAAAGAGTTGGCTAATTGTACTATCGCAAATAATCCTCCTAAAGTTGTCTGCCCTTGGATAACCAAATAAATTCCCATTGCAAATGGCACTACAAATGTTAAAAGCGCTGCTAAAAAGTTGATCCAGCTACTAGCGTTTAGATTAAGCAAGTTCATTTTTCTTAATGCTTTTTCTAAATTACCGACAGTTTGAGCATTTTTACTGACTGCACTTTGATTCCCACCATATAAACGTAAAGTATCTGCACCTGCTAGGAAATTTTTGGTTTGATTGACATAGTTTCCATTTTCTTGGGTCCATTTTTCAGCTGCATTTTGAACTGGTTTTTGGAAAAGATTAGACACAAACATTGGAACCATAGACGCAACTAAAAACATCAAGGTAATCAACCAGTTGACCAGCAAAGCATAGCCGAGAGCTAAAACTAAACTAAAAGCTTGCATGATAATTTGGATTTGTGCATCAAAACGATTAGTTTCAAGTAACTTAAAGTCAGTAGTCAAAAAGCTTAAGCTGTCACTATTATCTTCTTTAGAATTTTCAAGCATCCCAGCAAAAATATTAGTTCTCAAATACATATTAACTTCAGCAATAGCTTGTGTTTTTAAGCTATTGAACAGCAATGAAGCAATTAGCGTAGTAATAAAAGCTGTAGTAACCACTAATAAAAAAATACTAATTTTATCCCACTGCTTCTTAGTCGCCATATTTGTCAATTGCTGGACAACCGCAGCCATAATGATATTTTGGAAACTAGCAATCAGTCCGCATATGATCATGACTACAAATTTCATCTTATTCGAATATTTAAATAGCATTTTTTCTCCTCACTTCTTTATTAATTGAAATGAGTATACAGTGAGTATAAAATAAAAATATGTTTTCTTGCAGATCTGCAATTATATTTTAAAAAGTAGGTAATTATTATGTATGGTCATGAATTTAAAAAACTTCGCAAAGCCCAAGGAATCAGTCAAAAACCTGTTTGCCAAGGTATTTGTTCTGAATCTAAATTATCTCGTTGGGAAAACGACTTAATCGAAGTTGAGTTTAGTACAGCGATGAAACTACTCGACCGAATCCACATTACAAGTCATGAATTTATGGGTTGGTCAAAATTTGCACCTGATCCCGAAATAGATGAGGAAATTCAAGATGCTTTAAACTCAGATAATATTCCTCTTCTTAGGCGCGTAGCCAAAAAACAAATCGCTAAATACCATCAGACCCATGATAAGCGAGACCTATTTATCGCAGCACCCTTATGCAGTCAATTAATCATCCTTGATCACAAAAAATACTTATCAGACGTAGACCTCAACACTTTAGCAAAAGAATTTTCAAAAGTAACAGTCTGGAGTGAATATTATATTTCTTTATTTGGTAGTTGCCTATTTATATTGAACTCTAAACAAATCTATGGCATTTCCATGCAAATTTTGAAAGATATTGATCATATTAGACAAGCTAATACGAGCTTTGATGTACAAGTTGTAATGGGATCGTTAGAAGATGCAGTTACTAAGCTAATTTCTCAAAATGATCTTGAACATGCGCAAAAATTAATCACTGCACTTTCTAAGGTGGAACTTCCCATATACATGATGTTTTTCAAACTTACTCTAACTTTCTTAAAAGAGCTGATAAACTATGTCAAAACTGACGACGAACAGCCAATTCTGAGTTTGATTGATACTTTGTTAAATTTAAACTGTAGCACACAAGCCGCAACTTACCTTGATATGCTCAAATATATTCAACATTGTAAGCAAGAGTAATCTCGTTAATTGATACTAAATTTTTTACAGCTAAGTCAATTTATAAAGAATTGGGCTTAGAAATTCCCAATACCTTAAAAAGATAAGAGGAGTGAATTCAAATGAAACATAAGTACGTAACTTATCCAGCAATTTTCAAACCATTACATGATGATGTTTATTTTGTTAGCTTTCCAGATGTAAAATCAGCCGTCACTGAAGGTCATGGTTTAGAAGATGCATTCAAAATGGCTTCCGATGCATTAGCTACCATGCTTTATGATGAAAAACGATTGCCAACTATGACAAATCCCGCAGATTTAAAAGTAGAAAAAGGTAGTTTCGTAGCACTTGTTACAGCAGATTTAACCCAAGCAGCTGATAATTTTGAAAAAACCATTCGCAAAAACGTAACAGTTCCTTATAATATCGCTAAAAAAGCTGAAGATATGCACTTAAACTTTTCAAAAGTTCTTACTGATGCTTTAAAAGAGAAATTGAATTATCAAAACTAAAACAAAGCCTCCGACAAAATCGGAGGCTTTTCTTCGTCACTTATAATTATTCTTAGTCATTTTAGCTCATTTGACTAAGAACGTACTTGGTATTTTTACCACGTCCAGTTGTTATAATCTTTCCGTCATCTTTTAGTTTTTTCAAGTTTCGCTGAATTGTCGTCTGGCTGTATCGAGGGATCATTTCAACTAATTGCATCTTTGAAAGCGGACGTAATTGCTGCTGCAACGTCTTAATAATTAATTTATCAGCACTAAGTTCTTTAGAGTTATGAACCAATCCCATTCTTTCGATCAATTCACGATATGCCTTAATGATAATACCTAGATAATAATTAATAAAAGGTGCATAAGAATTAGTATTCTCATTCCAGCCCTGGGAACTTTGTGCTAAGACTTCATAATAGCTTTCTTTACTATCTTCAATAATTTTTTCTAAACTGATATACTTTCCCACTTCAAATCCTAATTGATATAGAGTTAAGAGCATTAAAAGACGTGACATTCTACCGTTACCATCTCTAAATGGATGAATTGAAACAAAATCAAAGACAAAAGCTGCTGATAAAATCAAAGGAGAAAAACTTTCATTGTTTACAGCATCATTGTAATTTTGAGTCAATTGATCTATCAAATCTGGAACTAAAAAAGCATCAGGTGGATTAAATCTTACTTCTTCATGGCCATCCGCATACTTGGCCACAATTTTATTGTTAATATCTTTAAACTGGCCACCCCAAGAATCACCTGCAAATTTAAACAGCATATTATGCATACTTAGAATTGTATTTTTAGTAATTGGCATATAACGATAATTCTCATGTATTAACGATAAAACATCACGATAACCTGCAATTTCTTTTTCATCCCGATCATGTGGTTCAACCTTATTAGACATAATTTTATTTAAACGTGAATCAGAAGTAAAAATACCCTCTATTCTATTTGAAGCGTCAGTACTCTGAACCTTGGCAACTGCTACAAGTTTTTGCAATTCCTCATGATAATCAATTTGATAACTACTAGTTTCTCCACGTAGCTGGTAAATTGTTGTTAGTTTGCTGACAATATCATTATTCAGTTTTAAACCATTTAAAGTTTTATAATCAAAGTTCTTCACGTCTTCGCCTCTTTCTTCGTCACTTATAATTATTCTTAGTCATTTTAGCTCATTTGACTAAGAATAACTACTGTTGACTACGAATTTGATCAAGAAAAAAGAGCCAATCGGCTCTTTTTAATGATACTTATGAAATTAGTTGCATGGCATTTTCTTCTAATACTTTCTTATTCTTACCTTTTAGCAAAATAAAGGTAACTAGCAAGGGGATGAGTGTTAATACTGCAGTTTCAACTAATCCATTGGCATATCTTCCTAAAATATTCCATGAAGACGAACGCACAAACTCAGGAGTTGAGTAAGCAATAAAATCTAAAATAAAATGGAGAATAATCAACACTTCTAACCTTCCGCAATAAAGATATACTGCAGCAAACAAACATCCCATCCCCCAGATCATAATATTTTTTAGCGTTATGATGTAAAAGCTAGAATTGGGATTCATCAATTGTAAATAATGCCCGATAGCCCAGAAGAAAGAACTCAAACAAATTGTAAAAGTTAATTGATACTTAGATTTTTTAAATATAACGAGCAAGAGCAAAATTAAAACATAGCGTTCAAATTCTTCACTTATAGCTGCACTAATTGCTGAAGAAATCGCAAACGGATTTGGATCAAGCAACCTCATATCCCAATTCCATAAAGCTCCAGCCCAATTTTGTGCTATATCTACAAATTGACTAAAAAAGACAAACCAAGTTGTAAATACTAATACACTAATTAAAACCCACCACTTAAGGTTAGGAGATTTTTTAAATTTGATACTTGGCCTAATAGAAAAACCCCACTGCTTGATCAACAAAATCATTGCTATGACAAGAGCAATTGACGTTATTAAACCACTGCCAATTACGCGATTAAATTGTGGTAGATTCTCAAAATTGGGGATGGGAATAATACAATTAGTCAAAATAACAGTAATTAATGCCAGTATCCGTAACCAATTATTTTTAATTGTTCCACACGAAACAAAAGTGACTGGAAGCAAAACTACTAAAGAAGTGAGAACATAAAGTAGTAATACTAATGTTTCACTTATCTTTACTTTCATTAACATTTCTGCTAATTGAAATAAATTAAACTGGAAAACATAAGATAAGGCAACCACACCAACTAATTGGTTCAAATGTCCAATAATCTTGTTCTTTCTAAAAATATTTAGAAACAGACTTAAAACTAAAATTACTAAAATGGCAACATTTGATGTATGATCAAAAACCAGAAAATAAATGCTAAGTAGGATGTTTAAGAATAGTTGCACATCTAAAATTGTGAACCAGTTATTTTTTTGCTAGCCATAATTTCATGCTTCCCCTCAATATGATATTTAAAAACTTTTTTACAATTTTATCATTATAATATCATATTGTCATCGAGCTTTTTATTAATGATTATGGCCTTCAACAGCTGCTATATCGCCTTTTCCATCGCGCTCTACAATTGCACCTAATGCAGCAGTCAGTCCCTTAACAATATCAGCTAATGCCATTGATGGAGTGTTAGGACGATTTATAACTTGTTCAGGCAAAAATGGAATATGAATAAATCCCGCTTTAATATTTGGAAATTCCTTATCTCTCATATATTGCACCTGGTACATAATGTGGTTACATACGTAAGTTCCTGCAGTATTTGAAACACTAGCAGGCAAACCTGCATCCCTAATTGCTTTTGCTTCAGCCTTAATTGGAAGCTGTGTAAAGTAAGCAGTTGGACCATCTTCATGAATTGTCTCACCAAGCGGCTGATAACCTTCATTATCAGGAATGCGGCCGTCATTAATATTAATCGCTACCCGTTCCGGTGTTAAGCTGGAGCGGCCGCCAGCTTGTCCCACATTTAAAACATAATCTGGATTTTCTTTTTCAATAGCTTTTTTAACTACTTCTGCCGACTTATTAAAAACAGTAGGAATTTCTAATTTAATGATCTGCGCCCCATTTATTTCATCTGACAATCTTTTCACCGCTTCAATAGCTGGATTAATTTTATCTGCGCCAAATGGATCAAAACCTGTAACTAAAATTTTCATATTGTTATCTCTTTTTCCTTAAAAAATTAATAAAGCTGAATTAGCTAAATTTTATCATAAAAAATAAGAGTCCAACGTTTGTCAGACTCTCTATAACTTACTTAAGCTAATATTTAGTGGGTAAATAAATACGTCCCCCATCTTACTGGCTTTTCCACTGTCGGCAGTAATAAGAAAATCAAAACGACAATCCAACCTAGTGGAATAAGCATCAGCCACAGCCACCAACCGCTATAGTCGGCATCATGTAATCTTCTGACTGCATAACCCAGCAGACCTAATTTAATCCAAATCTCTAAAATTAATAAAATCAATGCAATCAGCCAAGTGAAAAAGTTCATTCCATGTATCACTGCTGTCCACGTATCATTACCCACGTAACTATAGTTAGTTGTTAAAAATAAAATAAGAGTCATTACGATCCCGATAATCAAAGTAATCACAAATTGGATAGCGTAACTCACCCAAAAGGCCTTGCGCGTACTTCTAGCAGCCCAAGTAAACGGGTATAAAAACAACCCTTTAAAGATTTCGCCAAAACTTGGATCAGGAATATCGCTTGCTGGTTCATGATATTCTTGTTCATAATATGGTTTATCCGACATATTTACACCTTCTGTTAAATAATTCATTCTTTACCCAAATTAAAGCATTAATCTTATCGCTATGCAAAAAGAATTACCCGGGAAATATCAATTATAGAGATTTTAACTAGTTAGTCGGACTTGTTAATTTGCTAAAATAAAGTTGTATTTGTTAAGAAAGCGATGTGGTCATTATGACAAAATTAAATTGGAAGAATATTGCTCTTGCCGGCACTGCAGCTGGCGTTATTTCGGGATTAGTAAAACTAGGCTGGGAAAACATTTTACCACCTAGAACCGCAGCAAGAAATGAAACTAATCCACCTCAAAAACTGCTCCAGCAAATGGGCATACCTAAGAAGCTGACTCATGCCACTTATACTTATTCTGGTGAAAAATTACCTTGGGTTTCTTATCTAGTACACTTTGGCTTTTCTATTGCCTTTGCCACTGCCTATGCAGCAGCTTTAGAAAAGAAAGTAAAGTGGTTAACCTTAGGTCAAGGGGTGCCATTTGGAATCGCCGTTTGGATCGCATTTCACTTAGTTATTATGCCTACAATGAAAACTGTGCCAAGTGTTAAAGATCAACCTTGGCAAGAACACTTATCAGAAGCTCTCGGTCACATTGTTTGGATGTGGACTAATAATGAAATTGCAGAGATTGTTTTAAAACAGCTCAACCACAAAAAATAGGCTATCAAAAAGGACAATTGCATATTTGCAACTGCCCTTTTATTCTTATAATACACCCATTAAGTTATTTAACATGTGTGCTAAAATCGAATATCGTAAATCTTTAGTAGTTACATAAGTCCATGCTAGTACTGACCCCATCACCCAGTAAAGAAAGATAAACTTACTTAAGTTAGGATCATGACATAAGGCAAAAATAAAGCCACTTGAAATAATCCCAGCAATCTTAGCGGTTTTATTTTCATTAGGGAAGAATGTGTTAAAAAACATCCCTCTAAAGATGATTTCCTCACAGATTGGCGCAACTATCACAATTAGTAGATCAAAAATTGGATTAGCTTTTGATTGAATTGCTTCAAGTGCTGCTTGATTATCTGAAGTAACATGGGTTCCCCATAATTTAATGAAGCAAACTTGAGCAATCATGATTAAGAAAAACGCTCCAAAAGCTATTAAAATCCGGCGTCCACTCCAGTGCGGCTTAGCATTGAAGAACCAATCGTTTTCCTTAGATAATTGATATTTATAAACCCAAAACATCCCCCAAATTACTAAAACTGTAATTAAGGCAATAATTAATCCATGCCAAGGCGTAATTTTCATTTTTGCAGGAACCACATATAGACCTTGAACAAGCGCATAAGCTATAAAAGCCAGGATCATGATTCCTAAATTTCCCAGTAGGCGTAAAAAACGTCGCATACATTCCCTCACTTCCATGAATTTCAAATTCATTTCTTAAAATCTCAGTATATAAATTATAATGGAAAGAAACAGAATTTAAGGACACTATATAACCATGAACAATTTTTCGCAACACCTGGATCGTGCTTTTTCTTATTTCTTACACAATGAATTAAGCCTCTTATCGATCTTTTTATTTGTTAGTTTAACAATTTTCCTCTTTTCTTGGCTACTTGAGCCGAGAAGGTTAATTAATGGAATTTTATTTACCATTTTTGGTCTCACCTTTTTAGCCTGGTTTGCAGTTTTAATTTTCTCTCAAAAAAATCCGACCCTCACTTATATTTTTGGCAGTATTGCAATTGCCATTATGTTCGGCATTATCTTTTTGGTGCTTTTTTCCTGGGTCTTCTTTTTATGGAATGCCTATTTTGTGTGGAAATATGAAAGTCATACCTTGCCTAATCTTTTGACTCTTTTTATTGGATTAGGCATGATTTTTATTTGGATTATTGAAAGAATTGGTTTACTCAGCCATATGCCCGAATGGCTGAATTTAATCTTATCAGCTTCAATCTTTATCGCGATTTATTTGGCGATTGTCATGTATAATTTTTTAATAAACCTCCTCTTATATCAATTTGTTCCGCGTCATTACAAGCAAGACTATCTAATTGTTTTAGGAGCAGGTTTAATTCAAGGAAGAAAGGTTTCACGTCTGTTAGGGGCACGAATTGATCGGGCGATTGCCTTTAGTAATAAGCAATATGATAAAGGAAAAAAACGTCCTAAAATCATCATGTCTGGCGGTCAAGGCTCAGATGAAAAAGTATCTGAAGCTTATGCCATGAAAGAATATGCAATTGAACACGGTATGCCTAGTGAATTTATTTTATTAGAAGATAAATCACGCAATACCCAGCAAAATATGGCGTTTTCAAAGAGAATCGCCATTGAAGATTTCGGCAGTGATAAATTTAAAGCCAAATTTTTTACAAATAACTATCATTTACTTAGGGCTGGGTTATATGCCAAAATAGCAGGCCTTAAAGCAAACGGAGTTGGTGCAACAACACGTTTATACTTTTTGCCAAATGCAATTATTCGTGAATTTGCTGGAGTATTCGTGATGCACAAAAAACGACATTTTATTATCATTGGTCTAATTGCAGTGTTCTTCATTGTCCAAGCAGTTATCATTTTATTAGGCAACGCCAAATGGCGGATGATCTAATTTTTTAAAATAAGGAAATAGCTATGTTACAGTTAAAACATTTAATGAAAACCTACCACGTTGGTGATACGGTCACTCATGCTTTGAATGACGTTTCGATAAACTTTCGTAATCACGAATTTGTCGCTATTTTAGGCCCTAGTGGTTCAGGCAAGACAACACTGTTGAATGTCATCGGAGGATTAGATCATTATGACTCAGGTGACATCATCATTAACGGTAAGTCTACTAAGAATTTCACCCAAACTGATTGGGATGCTTACCGTAATAATACTGTTGGGTTTATTTTCCAAAGCTATAACTTAATTTCTCATCTTTCAATTATTGAAAACGTTGAATTAGGGATGACGCTTTCTGGAGTTAACTCTACATTACGTCATCAAAAAGCAATTGAAGCTCTTAAAAAAGTTGGTTTAGGCGATCATATTAATAAAAAGCCTAATCAATTATCAGGTGGTCAAATGCAAAGAGTAGCTATTGCTCGTGCCATCGCTAATGATCCGGATATTTTACTTTGTGATGAACCAACGGGTGCTTTAGATACAAAAACTAGCGAAGATATCATGCAACTTATCAAGCAGCTGAGCAAAGATAAGCTCGTTATCATGGTTACTCATAATCCGGAGTTAGCTAAAGAGTATGCCACAAGAATTGTCCACTTCCAAGACGGGAAAATTTTGACTGATTCAGACCCTTATGCCCCAGAAAAAGAGCCCAAAGACAGCTTCAAATTAATTAAGACCAAGATGTCTTATTGGAATGCGCTTAAACTCAGCTTTACCAATATTATGACTAAAAAAGGTCGGACGTTTTTAACCGCGTTTGCTTCTAGTATTGGGATCATTGGAATTGCCATTGTCTTAGCCTTATCGCACGGTTTTCAAAAGCAAATCAATGCCACTCAAAGCAAAACACTAGCTAAGTTTCCAATATCAATTTCCCAAACAGCAACTGATATTAGCAGTGCAAGTTCTCGCAAAGAGTCAGATAAGAATGTTAAAAATCGTGGCTATCTCACAGCGGCAATTCCAGACAATGAGAAAAATACCCACCAAAATAAAATTAGTCAAAGCTATGTCAATTACGTTAAAAAGATTAATCCCAAATATGCCAATAATATTTCCTTTATTCGCGGCACCCAGCTTAATCTTTTAGCTAATAATAATGGCAAGATTTCTCGAGTTCAGTTCTCAAATTCAGCTAGTGACACAAACTCAATGGCTCAAGCACAAGCTCAAGGAATGGCAAGCGTGGGTATTAATACCAATACTTTTCCTAATTCATTAGATAAAAAGCAAGGTTCATTTTTAAAAGATAACTATCAACTCTTAGCTGGCAAGTGGCCAAGTAATAAAAATGACGTAGTATTAGTCTTAAATAACAAAAACGAAGCTAATTTAAATGCTCTTAAAAATATAGGCCTAAAAGTCAAAGACGGTCAAAAGATCAACTTTAATAAGCTTGTTAATAAGACTTTCAAAGTGATTCCAAACAATTCTTACTACCAAAAACTCCCTACAGGTAACTTTGTACCAAAAAGACCGGATCAAGCAATGTATGATAGCGGTAAGAACATCAAATTAGTTGCAGTAATTCGCGCTAAAAACAATACTCGCATGGCACTTCTTGATAACGGTATTGCTTATAGTGATCAATTAAGTAAAGAAGTAATCAACCAAAATAAGAATTCTGAAATTGTTCAAGCACAAAATGCTAGCTCAACCAATGTTTTAACCAACCAAGAAATGAATACAGATCAAAAACAACAATTCATAGCTTCCCTGGGCGGCTCAAGCATTCCAACTGGAATCTTAATTTATCCAAATTCTTTTAATTCTAAAGATAAGGTACTTGACTACTTAGACAAATGGAATAGAGGCAAAGCCAAAAAGGACCAGATTATTTATACTGATATGTCTGGTACAGTTACTAAATTAACTGGTGGTTTATTAAATGGTATTACCTACGTTTTAGTGGCATTTGCTGGAATTTCATTAGTTACTTCAATGATTATGATCGGCATTTTAACTTACACATCAGTTTTAGAGCGAACCAAAGAAATTGGTGTCTTAAAAGCATTAGGTGCAAGAAGACGCGATATTACCCGTGTTTTTGATGCAGAAACATTTATTTTAGGTGTTTTTTCAGGTATTTTGGGCATTATAATTGCCTACTTATGTACTTTTCCAATTAATGTTATCTTATATCATATTACTGACATGAATAATGTGGCCGAACTGGATCCGGTTCAAGCAATAATTTTAGTAATCATTTCTACTATTTTGACAATGATTGGTGGTCACTTACCAGCTAAAATGGCAGCGAAAAAAGATGCTGCAATTGCTTTAAGAAGCGAATAGAAGGAGACTTTTTTCAAAATAACAAAAAAATTTTTAAATGCTTCTTTAAACTTAAAGTGTTACTTCAAAGTCGAGTAACATCATGTCACTTTTCATTTTAATTAATAACAAACTTTCAAAGACACGCCTCTAAAAATCATCGAGGCGTGTTTTTTTATTAGTATATGTATACAATCAATTGAAAACCTTTCCACATAAGACTATTATAATAGTAACAGGCGTTATATACTTGGATATTTTAGAAAAAGGGTGAAAATAATGCTATTGGGCGTAAGTATGTTAGATCTTGCTCGCTTCCAATTTGCAATGACAACTGTTTTCCACTTCTTCTTTGTACCATTCTCAATCGGAATGGGCTTAGTTGTTTCAATCATGGAAACCATGTATGTTGTTAAGAAGGACGAAGTTTACAAGAAGATGGCGCAATTCTGGGGTAAAATTTATCTCCTCAGTTTTGCTGTCGGTGTTGTTACAGGTTTGATTCAGGAATTCCAATTCGGAATGAACTGGTCTGACTATTCTAGATTCATGGGTGATATTTTCGGTGCTCCTTTGGCAATCGAAGCTTTACTTGCCTTCTTTATGGAATCTACTTTCATCGGACTTTGGACATTTACTTGGAATAAATTTAAGCCAGCTGCACACTGTGCATTAGTTTGGATTTCATTTTTAGGTTCAATGCTTAGTGCTATTTGGATCTTAACCGCTAATGCATTTATGCAGCACCCAGTTGGCTTTGTCATCAAAGGTGGCAAAGCTCAAATGGCTAGCTTTGGAGCACTTGTTTCAAACCCACAATTATGGGCTTGTTTCCCTCACGTAGTAATTGGTGCGATTGTAACTGCATCATTTGTTGTCGCTGGTATGGCCGCATTTGGCTTACTTGCAAAGCGTGATGTTAACTTCCACAAGAAGTCTATGAGAGTGGCTTTATGGATTGGTATGATTGCCGCAATCTGCGAAGCAGGTGCTGGTGACTACCAAACTCAAGTTGAAATTCATGAACAACCAATGAAGTTTGCTGCTACCGAAGGTGTTTACACAACTACTGGTGACAAAGCTCCATGGGACATCGTTGCGGATTTAGACACTAAGAACCATGAAAATAAAGGTGCTTGGTCAATTCCTGATGTTCTAACTATCCTTACTTACCACAAGACAACTGGTTCGATTAAGGGTATGAATGAAATTAACAAAGAATTACATAAGAAATACGATAGTAAATTCGGTAAGGGAATGGACTACTATGTTCCAGTTAAGACTTTATTCTATTCCTTCCGTATCATGGCCGGATTTGATCTCTGGTTTATTATCGTATCAATTTTAGGACTAATTTGGACTCGTCCTTCAAAAGATACTATCGAAAACAAGCGTTGGTTCTTATGGGTATTGGGTGTTACTACCTACTTCCCATTCATCGCAAACACTTGTGGTTGGTTCATTACTGAATTAGGTCGTTTCCCATGGACTGTTTATGGTCTATTCACAATTGCTGATTCAGTATCTGCAAGTACCACAACAGGTGAATTATGGTTCACTAATATCATGTACTTCTTGATATTCTCTACTCTAGGTGGAGTGATGGTTTACTACTGCAAGAAGCAGCTTGATAAAGGTGTCGATAAAGCTCTTGAGGGAGGTGTCTACTAATGATTGATGGTATTCAACCTTTACAATTATTATGGTTTGGCCTCATCGGCTTATTGTTCGTGATCTTCTATTTCCTAGAAGGATTCGACTATGGTGTCGGCATGGCTACCCATATTTTGGCTAGAAACGATAATGAACGTCGTTTAATGATTCAAACTATTGGGCCTCACTGGGACGGTAACGAAGTTTGGTTAATTACTGCGGGTGGTGCGATGTTTGCTTCATTTGCAAGTTGGTATGCAAGTTTATTTAGTGGATATTACATTTTATTGTTCTTCACTTTATTTGCTTTAATCATTCGTGGAGTTTCATTTGAATTTTCCGCACACGCTGATACAGTAAAAGGCTTTAGATTCTGGGTTTGGGCTTTATTTTTCGGAAGCTTGTTTGCACCATTTTTATTGACTATGATGTTTGGTAGTCTAATTCAAGGTGTTCCAATGAATGCTGCTGGAAATATGAGTTTAGGCTTTTGGAATATTGTAAACTGGCTCTCAATCGTGGCCGGTGTTGCTGGTGTATTGCTTTGCTTAATTCATGGTTTAAACTTCTTAAGATTAAGAATTGACGATCCTGATTTAAGTAGACGTGCACAAGATTTGAACAACAAACTATATATTATTGCTTACATTGGTGAAGTCGTCTTTGCTTTATTAGTAATCTTCCAAACAGATTTCTTCCAAAAGCGTCCTATTTCATCAATAGTTATTACTTTAGCTGTTGTAGTATTTACTGTTTTGTCTCAAATCTTCAACAAAACTAACCACCAAGCTTGGGCATTTATTACTAGTGGCTTAACTTTGGGCAGCGTCGTTGTTTTATTATTCAACGGACTATTCCCTCGCGTACTTATCGCACAAAATCCAGCTAACTCACTATTAATCAAGAATGCTGCTAATGGGCAATTAACTTTGCAAGTAATGACAATCGTTTTGATTATCTGCTTGCCAATTGCCTTAGCTTACATTATTTGGTCTTACGTTGTCTTTAGACGTCGTTTAAAGGTTCAAGCTGAAAAATAATTTTTTGAGGTAAATATTTAATGATCGATAAAAGACTTTTTAAATTACCAAAAGCCAAGATCATGTTAGTAATGCTTGCAGGACTTACTGTCTTGCAAGCATTTGCTATTTTAGGGCAAGGTATTTTTCTTGCTCGAGCCATTGTTGGTTCTTGGCATAGACACCCTTTTTCATCCATTGCTTATAACGTCTTAATATTTTTTCTAATGTATTTATTGCGTCAAGCAATTGCCTGGTTTCAAAAATGGTATATGAACCATTATGCTCACCACACAACTAACTTATTGCGCAGTCAATTATTAGATAAGATTTATCATGGCGGAATTGCCTTAAGTTCTCGCGTTGGAACTGGTAACTTAGTTGCGATGCTTTTAGACGGGATGGATGAAGTATCTAATTATTTGTCACTTATTTTCCCTAAGATTATTGCTTTAGCGATTATTCCTTGGATTTTATTAGTTTATATCTTCACCCTTAATGCTCTTTCTGGATGGATTTTATTGCTTGTCTTTCCTTTATTAATTTTATTTATGATTATTTTAGGAACGGCCGCTCAAGCTCGTGCAAGCAAGCAATATGCTGGCTATGTAAAACTGCAAAATCATTTTGTAGATGCTCTGCGAGGTCTTGGCACTTTAAAGGTTTTGGGCTTAGCTAAAAAATATAGCCAGGTAGTTTATAAAAATAGTGAGAGTTATCGTAAGCAAACGATGAAAGTATTAAAAGTTGCGATTTTATCAACTTTTACTCTGGACTTTTTTACCACTTTATCAATTGCCATGATTGCCATGTTTTTAGGAATTGGCTTAATTAATGGTAATCTTATCCTCTATCCTTCTTTAATCATCTTGATTTTATCTCCAGAATATTTTTTACCAATTAGAGACTTCGGAAATGATTTCCATGCCACATTAAACGGCAAAAATGCGATGGCTCAAATGTTTGATGTTTTATCATTTGAAACTCCCACCCAAGAAGACAAACTACCCGATTTTACTTGGAATCAAGATAGCAAATTAACAGTTAACGATGTTTCTTTTGCTTACAGCCATGAAAATCAAGATAAATTCAAAGTAAACAAAAATGCCAAAATGACTGGTATTGCCAAGCAAAAACAAGAAGATACTAAGCATTATGCTGATGAATTAAGTCATATTAATTTATCCCTAACAGGCTATCAAAAAGTAGGAATTATTGGTCCAACTGGAGCTGGTAAAACAACTCTAATGCGAATGCTCGGCGGATTCTTAAGTCCAAATCCAAAGCCAGATAATTTCACCATCAACGGCACTCAGTTAGAGCAATTAGATCAAAAGAATTGGCAAAAACAGTTTACCTATATCCCACAAGAGCCCTTTATGTTTGCTGACACAATCAAAAACAACATTACTTTCTATAAACCTGATGCTAGTGATGAAGAAATTAGACAAGCTGTTCATGAAGCAGGCCTTGATAACTTTATTTCTAGTCTGAAAAAAGGTCTTGAAACTCCTGTTGGTGAACATGGACGCGGAATATCGGGTGGACAAAAGCAACGTATTGCATTAGCTCGTGCATTTTTAGCTAAAGAGCGTAAAATTCTCTTTTTTGATGAACCAACTGCCCACCTTGACATTGAAACTGAATATGAACTTAAAAAAACAATGCAGCCATTGATGCAAGATCACTTGGTTTTATTTGCCACCCACAGATTGCACTGGTTAAAAGATATGGATTGGTGCTTAGTCATCGAAGATGGCAAAATCGTAGAACAAGGTACGCCAGCTGACTTAGCTAAAAATGGAACTCAATTTAGAAAACTTACACAGCCGCTAAAGGAGGGTGCTTTATGAACGACGAAAAATTAACTTGGAAAAATGATCGCTGGATTAAGCCCTATTTAGCCAAGTATAAGTGGGTCTTACTATTAGCAATATTTTTAGGAATAATAATGTTTTTCTGCGGTGGCGCTTTAATGTTTTATGCTGGCTACACGATTGATAAAGCCGCAACTCGTCCAGAAAATATTTTTATGATTTATGTGCCGATTGTTTTAATGCGTGCCGTTGGGATTGGACGACCACTTTTTCGCTACTTAGAACGACTAGTTTCTCATAACTGGGTTTTAAGAGTAACTAGTGATCTACGCCGTAGACTATATAACATAGTTGAAGAAAATAGCTCAGCAGTTGGTTCTAACTACCAAACAGGCAGCTTATTATCTTTGTTAACTGAAGATATTGGCCACTTACAAAACTTATACTTAAGAACTATTTTTCCTGCTATTGTAGGCTACTTGGTAGGATTTTTTGCAGTAATTTTATTAGGATTATTCAGCTGGCCCTTAGCTGGCGTAATATTTATCTTACTGCTAGTAGAATTATTCCTCGTTCCCCTCTTTTCTTTACTTAAACAAGCTGCTATCCGTAGTAAAGAAAAAGCCGAAAAGGCAAGTCTTTATGCTGAATATACTGATCAAGTTTTAGGTGCAGGTGATTGGCAAATTTCTGGTAGACAACAAGCTTTTCATGATCAAACCAGGCATACTGTTACCGATCTAGGTAAAAATCAGAAAAAATCTGGCGAATTCGACTGGGCCCGCGATTTCTTTTTGGAATTTATCTTTGGTTTGATGGCTGTAGCCTTGCTTTACTTTACTAATAAGTCACTAACTTACAACCAAGAAGCAGCTAACTATGTTGGTGCTGTAGTATTAGCACTATTTCCTTTATCAGATGCTTTTATTCCTGTCGCACAAGGAACTGAGGAATGGCATACTTATAGCGATTCAGTTAAGCGACTAAATGAAATGCATCCCAAAAAAGAAGTCTTGTCAAAACAAGTCAGCCTGAATCCTGCTGATTTTGACGATCTAACTGTTAGCAATGTTGGCTTTACTTATCCTGGTGAAGATCAGCCAATCATTAAAGATTTTTCTTTAAAGCTTAAAAAAGGTCAAAAAGCTGCTTTAGTCGGACCTTCAGGAGCCGGCAAAAGTACTATTTTACAACTAGTACTAGGTGATTTAGCTCCACAAAAAGGTAGCGTGGAATTAAATAATATTGATGTCCGCATGCTTCAAGATGAACGGGCAAAACTATTTTCAGTGCTTAATCAAGAACCATTTTTGTTCAACACAAGTATCTACGAGAACCTAAAAATGGCTAATAAGAAGGCGACTGCTGACGATATGATGGCTGCTTTAGAAAAGGTTCAGTTAGCTGATTTTGTTAAAAATCTCCCAGATAAGCTAGACACTCAAGTTGCTGAAGCAGGAGCAAGATTTTCAGGAGGACAAAAGCAGCGCTTAGCATTAGCAAGAGTCTTATTACAAGATGCTCCAATTGTGCTACTTGATGAACCTACAGTAGGATTAGATCCTTTAACTGAACAAAAATTATTAAAACTTGTTTTTAATGTCTTAAAGGATAAAACTGTTATATGGATTACCCACCATTTACAAGGGATGAAATATATTGATCAAGTCTTGTTTTTCAAAGACGGAGTTGTTGAAATGAGCGGCAATCCTCATGAATTATTTAAAACTAATCAGCATTTCCATAACTTGTATCTAATGGATCAAGGATCACTTTAATAACAGAAAGAAGTATTAATTAATGTCAACATCAGCTAAGCAAGGTTACTATGAGCTAGTTGAACCACGAACTCTTTTTAATTCAATTATTCCTGTTTTATTAGGAATTATGTACACCTGGTACAATTACCAAACTTTTAGAGTTGCACCTTTAATTGAAATGGTAATTGCGACTATCGTTTTACAAATTTTCATGAATGTAAATGATGGCTATTGGGATTATAAGCGCGAAAAAGCTGCAAAAACTGGCGATCATAAGAAGAATCCGATCGGTAAGTATAATTTATCTCCTAACAGCGTTAAATGGTTCTCAATCGTTTTATTTACCATTTCAGCCGTCTGTGCGTTTCTTATTGGCTATCAAACTAATTACTGGATTTGGATCATTGGAATTATTTGCTATGCTATTGCAATTTTTTATTCAACCGGTGACCACACAATCTCATCTGGTCCCTTTGGCGAATTAGCTGCTGAATTTGCGATGGGCTTAGGAATTATGTTAGTTATGGTTTATATCAATGTCTATCCGATGCCATTTACTTGGGGCTTTGTCGGTCCAATTATTCTAGCAGCCGGAATTCCCGAAATCTGCAATTATACATTGCTCTTAGGTAATAATTTATGTGATTACAAGGCAGATATCGCTAATGGTCGTCATACCTTAGTTTCTTATATTGGCATTAAAGGTGGAGTTTACTTGTTCGTCTTTAACTATTGTTTGGGATACGGCTTAACTATCTGGGCAGTTTTAATCCGGGTTTTGCCTTGGTCAGTTTTATTGATCTTATTCTGCATCCCGCTGATCATTAAAAATATGCGCTTTCTTTGGAAAGTCCAAAATAAACGCACTTCGTTTCCTAGAGTTGTCCAAAATACCCAGGCTCTATTTATTAGCGAAGCGCTCGGATTCTTAATTGGGATTATTTTTAATCTTCATTAAATACAAAAATTTAAAATAATGTTTTTAAAGGCACATGATTATTGTTCTTAAATCATGTGCTTTTTTGTTTTATATATCAAATATCATTTGAATTCTTATGCTTTATACGTACAATTTTTACTAATTAACTAAAAATTGTTCATATTTTTTATTGATTAATCAGTTGTTTTTTAGTATAACTAAAGAGTCAACATCATTAGAGTTTTTTACAAGGAGTTTGAATACTAAAGATGAAGATCAAAAAAGTTCTCGTTAGTGCCTTATTAGTCCTCACAGCTGGACTTGCGGCAGCTTGTTCCAATGGAGCATCTAAGTCAAGTAGTTCTAATTCAAAATCATTTACACCAAAAGAATTGAACGTTCAATTTGTCCCAAGTTCGCAAGCTAACAAAATTGAAGCCAAGGCCAAGCCACTTGAAGGGTTGCTCAAAAAGCAACTCCACATGCCAGTTCATGTAACAGTTTCTACTGACTACAATGGCTTAGTTGAAGGAATGGCTTCAAAAAAAGTTGATGTCGGCTTCTTACCGCCTGATGCATATGTGCTAGCCCACAAGCGCAAAGTTGCTGATGTTTTACTTCAAGCCGAACGTTATGGTTATGATGAACCAAGCGGCAAGGTAAACAAAAAATTAATGCACGAATACCGTGCTATGGTTATCGTTAAAAAAGGTTCCGGTATCAAATCCTGGAAAGATCTAAAAGGTAAGTCAATCGGCGTAATGGATCCAACTTCTTCATCTGGATATGTCTTTCCAATTGTCGAACTTTACCAAAAAGGCCTTAACGTCTTAAAAGATTGTAAAATAACTCAAATCAAGGGTGCTGACCAAGCAGTATTGTCTGTCTATAATGGCGATGTTGATGCCGCATTTGTATTTGCTGATGCTCGTCCAATTGCCGCCAAAGATGAACCTAAAGTTATGAAAGATGTGGTTCCTATCTACTTCACTCAATGGATTCCAAACGATACCATTTCCGTTAGAAGTGATATGAGTCCAGCTTTCAGAAAGAAAGTTGCAAAAGCATTTAAGAACATTGCTAAGTCAAAAGAAGGTAATAAGATTATCGAAAACATCTACAACCACTACGGTTACACTGATGCTACCGATTCCGATTTCAACACAATTAGAAAATACCAAAAAGTCCTCAACAAGGTCCAAGACAAGAAATAATTAAATTCTCAATTTTTATTTTTTACTATTCTCCACTACAAAATAATCCAACATATAACATAAAGAGGCCAAATTAGGCCTCTTTTCTTTACTTTAATTGACAAAAATAATTTAGATTGCTAGGTTAATCTATAATCATTACTTTCATGGAGGATGTAGCATGGTAAAATTCATGCATCTTTTTTCAAAAATTACTCTTATTACCCTCGTTGTTAGCGGCCTTACTGCATGTTCTGCTAAGTCAGCTGCCCCTAGTACTAACTCTCAAACAAGTCAAAAAACAGTTGCCTTAATTACTGATAATTCTGGCGTTGACGATGATTCTTTTAATGAGTCAGCCTGGCAAGGAATTAAAAAATATGCTCATAATCACAGCCTAAGTGAAGGTCCTCAAGGTTATGAACTCTTTTCAGCGGACAATAATAATCAAATAACTTCCTTAGTCGACAAAGTTAGCCGCTCACCATTTAATACGATTTTTGGTGTGGGATCAAATCTGCAATCTCCTATCTTAACAGCTGCGAAAAAATATCCTAAGAAAAATTATGTTTTAATCAATTCTTCCACCCATCACCTTAAAAATGTCGCCACTGCTAACTTCAATACTAAGCAAGGCGCTTATTTAGCCGGTGTAATAGCTTGCGAAATGACTAAAACTAAAACAATTGGCTTTATTGGCGGGATGCGGACTAAGAGCGTGATTCAGTTTGAACAAGGCTTTAAAAAAGGCATCAAAGATACTGCAAAAAAACACCATCGAAATATTCAAATTTTAACTCAATATAGTAACAGCTTTTCTAATATCAATAAAACTCAAGATCTAGCTCAAGATATGTATAATAAAAAAGCTGATATCATTTTTCATGCGGCTGGGAAAGCAGGCAGCGGCGTCTTCAAAGCTGCTCGTCAAATTAACCAAGCTAATGCTGTAAATAAAAAAGTCTGGGTTATCGGCGTCGACCCCAACCAGTCTAATCTGGGCAATTACCAAGCCAAAGGCGGCCAAGAAGCGAACTTTACTTTAACTAGTGTAGTTAGCCGCATTGATCTAGCAATTAACGATATTGCTTCTCAAACTTATCAAAAAAGCTTTCCGAAAGGTAGAAATCTCCAATATAACTTAGCTAATGATGGTGTTTATTTAGTACATAATTCCGATATTCCAACCCACGTCTGGATCACCTCTCAAAAAGCTAAGCAAGATATTATTGATAAAAAAATCAAATTATAGCATTGAAGAAGATTCTCAAAGCGGAATCTTCTTTTTTGTCATTTTAAAGCTTACCAAAGATCAATATTTGACTTGTTATCAAGGGTTCTTTTCCATAAAATGATTAATGAAAGCGCTAATAAAGGAGATACTAACCATGAAAAATAATTATTTAAGTATTGATATTGGTGGTACAAACGTTAAATATGCTGAACTAAATAATGCTGGTCAAATTATCGAACAAGGCAAAATCAAAACCTCACACGAAAAAGATCAATTTTTGGATAATATTGACCAAATTGTAAAAAAATATGTCAAAAAAGATATTAAAGGCATTGCCTTTTGTGCACCTGGCAAAATTGCCCATACTAAAATCCATTTCGGTGGAGCTCTCCCATTTTTGGACGGAATTGACTTTGCTACACGCTATCAAAAATATAATGTACCCATTGCAGTTATCAATGATGGAAAAGCTAGTGTTTTAGCGGAAAATTGGCTAGGCAGCCTTAAAGATATGCAAAACTGTGCTGCGATTACTTTAGGTACTGGCGTTGGCGGTGGAATCATCGTTAATGGTCAACTGCTTAACGGTGCACACTTTCAAGCTGGTGAATTAAGCTTTCTTCAATTAGACTTAAATGCTCCTAGTTTTGGCGGATTTGCCGGAGGTTATGCTTCAGCTGTTCAAATGATCAAAGAAATTAATACTAAGCTAGCAAATGCTGATTTAACTGATGGCCTAGCAGCTTTTAAGGCTATCAACGATAATAACAAAGAAGCTGTTGAAATCTTTAACACATTTTGCAAACGCGTGGCCGCAATTATTATTGATATTCAAGCTGTAGTTGATTTAGATGCGATTGCAATTGGCGGCGGTATTTCTGCTCAAAGCGCTGTCATCAAAGGTATTAATCGTGCATACGATAAAATCTTGAATGAAAATGAAATTATCCGTGTCACCTTCACCCGTCCGCAAATTCTCGAAGCAAAATTCAAAAATGATGCTAACTTATACGGAGCTCTATATAACTTATTACTGCATGTTAACGGAGAAAAACTATAACTATGACCAAGCAATTGCATGAGGTAGTCATCCCCGTCGACCCATTACCTGTCTGGTATTATGTTTTTCACCATCGACAAGGCGATCAATACATTGCACCTCACTGGCATCGCGGAATTGAATTAAGTTACGTAATACAGGGTAAGATCAACGATTTTTTAATTAATAAAACACATTATTCATCTAAGTCTGGCAAAATCTTAGTAGTCAACAGCCAGGAAATTCACAGTATTCGCAATTTTTCTCATCCTGACGATTTGGCTTTATCGATTATTTTTCCATATGAGTATGTGTCTCATCTTTATCCATCAATTGATAAGCAAATTATCCAAATCAATGATTCCACCTACTTTACCAGCCAGCAAAAACTTAGCTATAGCAAGCTACAAGGGTTACTTGGTCAATTTGTCAGTCTATATTTCACCGATTCTGACTTTAAATACTTGGCCGAGCAAAACATTATCCTCCAAGCTCTAACAATTTTGTTGCGTGATTTCACCATCAAAAAGCCCAAAGAAAATCTCAACGAGCGCAAAGTCTACGTAATTAATCGCCTTCAGTTTATTACCCAATACGTTAACAACCATTATCAAGAACCAATTAATTTGGCCGATATCGCTCACAAAGCAAATATTTCACAAGAATATCTTGCCCGCTTTTTCAAAAAACAAATGGATATGACGGTAGATACTTATATTGGAAATGTCCGTGCCCAACATGCTCATTATGACTTAACTACCAAAAAAACTAATCTAACTACTACTGCAATCAATAACGGTTTTTCAGGAGTACGGACAATGAATCGTGCTTTTAAGCGCCTATATGGCAAAAGTGCTTCCGAACTGAAGCAAGAAAATATATAAAACAGATCAATCAGCGCCAATTAATGGTTAAGATTGGTCTGTTTTTTCTTATCCTATTTTCCTTATAATGTAAGCGAATTCAGTAAAACAACTTATCTTGAGGGGGATTCAAAATGGCTGATGAAAAAGTTTTAGAAGCAGTAAAAGAAATACGCACTAGCTGGAAAGCTAGCGATGACAAACGTGACGAAGGCCTGGCACACGATATACCTGAAGTTAAAAGAATTGATGATATTCAATACGGTGACGATCCGAAATGGAACTTACTTGACTTGTACTTGCCCAAAAACATAAATGGTAAAATACCTATCATTATCAACATTCACGGTGGTGGCTGGGTTTATGGGACAAAAGAAACCTATCAATTTTATGGTTTAGGAATGGCTAAACGTGGCTTTGCTTTTGTAAATCCTAACTATAAATTAGGCCCCGAAGTTCAATTTCCTAAGGAATTAGATCAAGTAAATGCATATATTCACTGGGTTGCACAACATGCTGATGAATATAATTTAGACAAAAATAATGTTTTCTTGATTGGCGATTCTGCTGGTGGTCAAATGGCGGAACAATATACGACGATTTTAACTAATCCAGACTACCGTAAAAAGTTTGGCTATCAACTTCCTGACTTAGCTTTTAGAGCAGTAGCCCTGAACAGCCCAGCTACTTTTATGCTGGATAAAGGCATGATCAGTGGAGCTACACAAGCTTACTTTACTGAAGATCTACTAAAAGATGAAAAAGTTCGCGATCTCTTAAACGTTGAAAAATACATTACTTCAGACTTCTTACCAACCTTTATTTCAACTGCTAACCAAGACTTTATTCATGATTGCAGTGTAAGATTGGATGGCTTTTTAAGAGCTAAAGGAATTGAAGTTATCCAAAAATCTTGGGGCGATGACGATCATCCCGAACCACACGTTTTCTTAATTAATCAAAAAGACGAATTAGCTAAGCAAGCTAATGATGAAGAGGCGGAATTCTTCAAAAAGCATATGGTTAAGTAGGTTTTGATGGGAGGAATTCAAAATGAAAGGAAAAAGAACGCAGGATCATCTGATCTTTAAGATTTCATTACTATCGATTTCAATCTTTTTGATGATGGCACCGGCTATTTCACCGGCTCTGCCATTGATGTATCACGCTTTTGCTGGTGTTGATCGCGCAGGCGTTGAAACTTTAGCAACAATTCCAAATATCGGAATCGTAATTGGTTTATTGATCAGCCCATTTTTGATTAGATTTTTAGGAGAAAAAATCACGATCTTAGCTGGTTTAATCATCACCTTACTTGCAGGTACCTTTCCAATGTATGCGACAGCTTATAGTTTGATTTTAGCTTCACGCTTCTTGATTGGCTTTGGGATTGGATTATTCAACTCACTTGCAGTTAGTTTGATTCCACAATTTTATGGTGATAATGAAGAAAAACTAGCTACGATGGTCGGTTTTCAAAATGTAATGGGCGGACTTGGTGCAGCGATTGCGTCATTTCTAATTAGCTGGTTAGTAACAATTTCTTGGCATGCTGCATTTGCAATTTACTTTTTAGTAATCCCTGTATTAATTTTATTTACACTCTTTGTTCCACTTCCAAAACCAAAACGCCTATCGAATGAACAAAAACACGCTAAACCAAAGCAAACAGTAAATGGTAAAGTGATTTTAATTGCTGTCTTGATGTTCTTCATCTTTATGTTCTACATGCCTGTTTCATTTAAGTTACCTGCTTTAGTCGTTCAAGAAAAATTAGGTACGATCAGTGAATTATCACTACTTACTGGTATTTTGAACTTAGTCAACATCCCCGTTGGGGCATCATTTGGCTTCTTCTTTAAGAAGTTACACGATAAGATCTTCCCGGTTGGCTTTTCAATTGTAACGATTGGGATGTTACTAATTACTTTTGCCAATAACTTTGCAATCTTAGCACTTGGGAACTTAATTTTAGGTATTGGCTTTGGCTTGGCCGTACCTTACATGTATAACTGGCTTGATTGGTCAGCTCCGGAAAACTCAGTTAACTTAGCTACGACAATTGTTTTGGTTTTAGTTAACGTGGGATGTGCTATTTCACCAATGTTTATCAACGCTATTGCACCAAACGCTAAAATGGCATTTATTCTTGTGTCAATCTTCTTTGCCTGCTTTACTGCTTATGCATTCATCCACTATCTACGTGTTCATAAAAAACAAGTTAGTGCTAAAACTCAAAAAGCATAGAAAATTTAATCATAGTATATAAAAAAGTAGAATCTCAAAACGAGAATTCTACTTTTTTGCATATTTGCAAAATTATTTAAGTTAAAGTAATTACCAAACTCCAAATTGATTGATCAACTTAAAAATGACCTCATTTTTTTGCAATGATTTATCAGTGGGATGAATAAATAAATCCCAAGCTTGTGCTTGTTTTTCTGATAAGCGCAAACCTCTAAAAGCAAGAGCGTCATTAATATAGCTCATAGTTTTACCAAGACGAATAGATAAAGTTATTCCCTCATAGGATTGATGTTTTAAATCATATAAGGTTTTATCGATCACTTGGTATAATTCATCGAACGCTAAAAACTGATTATTTTTTCCATATGGCTCATTTTTCAATTCATATTTTAAATTATTTAATAATGCATATGCTTGTTTAACATCGTCATGATCTATCTTGGCCATCCTCTACCACCACTAATCTATTTCTATATCATTGCCAGCGGCTGTTTACTTGTTGGCTGAGGAAAATCAGCATTGATTAACTCCAGCTCATCTTGAGTCAATTTAATGGCTTGTGCTGCCAGATTATCCTTAACATGGCTAATCTTGCCTGCCTTAGGAATCGTCAAAATCTGCCCATTTCTCAGCGTCCAGGCAAGCATTATTTGATGTACGCTAGCATGATGATCACGGGCTACAATTTTCAAGTTATTAGTTACCCTAATTGAATTACCATTACCTGAATTAAACGGTGAATAGCCGATAAAGCCTATTCCTTTTTGTTTTTGCCAATCCAGTAAGTCATATTCGACGCCACGTTTTTCAATATTATATAAATCTTCGTTAGCAAAACATTCACTGCCGCTTTCAACGCCGAAGAGTTCCTCCATATCGCTTACGTCAAAATTCGACACACCCCAATAGCGAATAAGACCTTCTTTTTGAAGCTGCTTTAAACCAGCAACTGTTTCTGATAAACGCTTATTTCCACGCCAGTGAAGTAGGTAAAGGTCTAAATAATCGGTTTTTAAACGTCGCAAGCTATTTTCTAAGCTACGCCGCTCTAATTCTGCAGTCGCATGATAGGGATAAAATTTAGAAATCAAAAATACTTTACTGCGATCATAACCTTTTAAAGCTTCACCAATTAAAGACTCACTTTTGCCTTCACCATACATTTCAGCGGTATCAATAACTTTTAAGCCATTATCAAGTCCATAACGCAAAGCTGCAATTTCGTCTTTACGCTTATTTTTATCTTCTCCCATGGCCCAAGTTCCCATGCCAATACCAGCTAAATTTAAGTCTAAAAACTGATTGCTCATTGTCCGTCACCTCATTTAAATTTTAACGCAAAAACTATTTTTTCAAAAAAATGTAAGCGGTTAAGTTGACTAGACCAATTTATCATTATATAATGGACTAGACCAGTAAATAAGGAGGTACTATCATGAAGGTAATTATTACAAAAGACAACATTGAAGGCGGCACTAAAGCTTTTGAAATCATTAAAAAAGGGATGGGAAACGGAGCTAAGGTTCTAGGCTTAGCAACTGGTTCTTCCCCAATTCCAATGTATGATGATATGTGCGATAGCGATCTTGATTTTTCAAATATGACTAGCATCAACTTAGATGAATATTACGGATTAAATCCAGACAATGATCAAAGTTATCATTACTTCATGCAAAAGCATTTATTTGATAAAAAACCATTCAAGAATTCTTATATACCTAATGGAATGGCTAAAGACATTGATGAAGAAGTAGATCGCTATAATGAAATTATCGCTGACAATCCTATTGATATTCAAATCTTAGGAATTGGACGCAACGGTCATATTGCCTTCAACGAACCAGGTACTCCTTTTGGCAGCTTAACTCACAAAGTTAACTTAACTGAGAGCACAATTAAGGCCAACTCACGCTTTTTCGATAATGAAGATGAAGTGCCTCGTCAAGCAATCTGTATGGGTATTAAATCTATTATGCAAAGTAAAAAGATCGTTTTACTTGCCTTTGGCGAAAGTAAACAAGATGCAATCAAAGCTTTAGTAGAGGGTCCTGTAACTGAAGAAGTTCCAGCTTCCATTTTGCAAGATCACCCAGATGTAACTATCATTTGCGACGAAGAAGCTGCCGCAAAATTAAGTGATAAATATAGAAAATAATAAAATAAACTCCATACATAAAAAGACTGACATCAACGCTTTTTCTAGTAAGAAACGTTATGTCAGTCTTTTTTGGTCCTTTAATTTTTACTCACTTAAAACCTGGCTCACATTGCCATCATGTTCATCTAAAACACGCGCAGCTTTATCCACACCAAAGCCAGTTTTTGCCATGACAATTGCCAGTGGTACATTCATGTGCGCTTTTTTCAGGATTTCACTAGCTCCAGCTTTATCCACATGTGTACAACTTACAATTATTCTTTCGCTCCTATCCACAAGTTTTTCATTGGTCGGTTGAACATCAATCATGACATTTTCATATACTTTACCTTGCTTAATCATTACACCTGTGGAAATCATGTTTAAAATCATCTTTTGCGCAGTCCCCGCCTTCATACGCGTAGACCCCGTGACAACTTCAGGTCCTACAACAGCTTCAATTGGAGCCTGTGCAAATTTGCCAATTTCACTTTCTGCCACACAAGCAACTGAAATCGTCACACTTCCTATTTCCTGTGCATATTTTAAACCGCCTATTACATAAGGAGTGCGTCCACTAGCAGCTAAGCCAATAACGATATCATTGGAATTTAAATTAAGCTTTTTTAAATCTTCCTGGGCTAACTCTTGCGAATCTTCCGCTCCTTCAACAGCCTTATATATTGCATGCTCACCACCTGCAATTAAACCAACTGCCCGCTCAGGTTTTATACCATAAGTTGGAACTAATTCAACAGCATCTAAGACGCCTAATCGTCCGCTGGTTCCTGCTCCAATATAAATTAAGCGACCTCCTTTGTGATAATTTTCAGCAGCCAAATCAATTGCCTTGGCAATTTGCGAACTTTGCTTACCAACGGCATCCGCAATTTTTTTATCCTCATTATTAATCGTTTTGACAATATCGAGTGTCGACATTGTATCAATGTGCATACTAGCGGGGTTTCTTTGCTCCGTAGTCAAATCTTTTATTGACATAATAATTTCTTTCCTAACTACTCTATACTTTTTAATTTATTTGTTAGCTCCTCAGTCTTAGTCATTTCTTTTTCTAAACGAGGTAGATCCTTATTAATAGTTGATAAATACAATAAGCTTGAAACAAATATTTCAGAAAAAAGAGAATCAATTGCTCCAACTCGTAGTAGCTTTTCCTTAGTAGGTAAGTTGATCACAACATCTGCAAGCTTAGCTAGCAGTGACTGAGTACTACGTGTAATTGCAATAATCTTGGTTTTATTTTCACGTGCGCGCTGGGCTGCAACGATCATTTCCTTAGTTAACCCACTATAAGAAAATAAAACTACGACATCACTAGGAGTTGAAAAATAAATTCGTTCCAAGCTAATATGGGCATCTTGACTATAAAACGCAGACTTACCAGCACGAATTAACTTGTAGTAAAAATCAGTTGCTGCTAATCCTGATGCTGCAATTCCATCTACAATTATATGATCTGCTTGGCGCAGATATTTTACTGCCTGATTTAAAGATTCAAGATCAATCGAATCAGCCGTCAACTCTGTATTTTGTCTAGAATTAACAAGTAGCTTTTTCAAGATCATATCCGGTGTATCGGTTTGCTTAACTAAGGGATCGATCTTTTCTTCTGGCTTCACTCTCACTTGGGCTAGCTTAATCTTAAAATCATTTAATCCTTTAAAGCCCAGCTGCTGACAAAAGCGAATAATCGCAGCAGCACTTGTTTTAGTTAATTGACCCAACTTATTTGCATCATTTTCCAGAAAAACAGTAGGATTTTGCAAAAAACAGTCTGCAATCTTATGTGAGGTTACTGTCAATTTTTTTGAATTTATAGCTTCTTCAAAAAAGTTCATCTAATCATTTCCTTTAATTCGTCAAAATCTTACCAATTTGGGCCATCATTTCAATAATCTGTTCATAATTTGCGATATCATCATAGCTGTTCATCACGCAGCAATCTATCAAGTCATCTTTATTTTCAAAACGCGCTATATCGTGTTGAATATCGATTAATTCGCCAGTTTTATTAAAACTAGTGTATTTGGGATTCACATAGGCAACTAATTTATTACGAACTTGCTGGTACTTAAGAGCATTTTTAACTAAAGCAGTAACACAATCATCACCTGCTAATAATTGCTCAAAGATGTCCATAATAGTTACACATGAAACCAAATTTTCCGGACCTAACTTCATCAAATAGCGACCTAATTGGACCTGATCAAAATTTTCTTGCAAAAAAGCATTAATTTTTTCTAAGCCATAATAATCAAGTAAAGCGTTAGTTGCTGTATTATCAGAAAGACAAAGCATCAGATCAATTAAGTCTCGGATCTTATATCGCTTAATGCTCAAACGATTAATGACACCTGCGCCACCGACAATTTGGTTAGGCTTTAAGATAACAACATCATCTAATGTATCGGGTCTTTGGCATTTAATATAAAGTGCAATTCCTAACTTGATTAGTGACGCTGACTTAAATTCTACGTGAGAATTTTCTTCAAATATAGTTTTTTGATCTTGGCGAATAATTATAGCCTGCTTCCAAGATGCTTGCTTAATTAAGCTCTTGATTCTTTCAATTTTATCAATCATGATTAGCCCTTTAAAGTAATGACATTACCCTTTAAAGATAAATATTTCTCTAAGTCCGGATCGCCTGTTGCCATAAAAATCGAGTCTAAATCAATAAACTGTACATTTTTGTTTGCTACCGCAAAAGCAACTGCTGCTGCAATACTTTCAACAGGTTCAATCATGCATCCCACCATCGTATTGACATTATGGGCTTGGGCTAAATCATTGATTTTAATTGCCTCACTCAAGCCGCCTGTTTTCATGAGTTTGATATTGATATAGTCACATGCACGATTTTCCAGCAAATTAATTGCATCTTCATAAGAAGCTACACTTTCATCAGCCATAATCGGAATCAGCGAATGAGCTGTTAAATATACCATGTCTTCTATCGCATCTTTTTTTACAGGTTGTTCAATAAATGCGACATTAGTGCCTGCTGACTGCCAAGCTCGACTTGCCTGTAGAGTTTGCTTACAATTCCAAGCTTGATTGCAGTCAATTCGCAATGAAATCTTGTCTCCAACTGCTTGACCAATCTTTTTTACAGTATCGATATCTTCCAATAAGGAATTAGCGCCAAGCTTAATTTTTAATGCTGAAAAGCCTTGTCCCACTAGATCTTTGGCTTCATTAACCATATGATCTTGACTGCCAATGCTGATAGTATAGTCAGTCTTTGTGCTACCTGCTGAGCTACCTAATAAATTAACTAAAGATTGCTTGCTTTCTTTAGCTCGCGCATTATATAAGGCAATTTCAACAGCTGCTTTAGCAGGAGTATTGTGAACGATACTATTTTTCAAAAGGGATAAACATTCATTCCAATTATCAAAATCTTTTCCAACTAAGACCGGCGTAATCACATTTTTAATTACATCTTGTGCCGTTTGGAGACTATCACCTGTCACTTTTTCATTCGGCGTAGCAGTACCTATACTACAAGTTCCATCGCTCAAAGTCACTTTTACACGGACACTTTCAATTTCATCAACTTCATGAAGTGCAGTGATAAAGGGATGCTTTAGCGGTACTTTTTTAATATCACAATCTATTTTTTCTATTATCAAACTCATTTGTTCACCTGCTCTTTTTGCCCAAAAAACTCTCCTAGAGCCGCTCGTCGATCTGCAATCCATTTTTTATTTTCTCGGGTAGGATAAATCCTATTGGTCAAACAAACGAAGCCTTGCTTTTTATCCAGATCAAATGCAATTGAAGTTCCTGTAAAGCCGCTATGCCAGAACATATTCTTATTCTGGTCCCAAAGCTGCCAGCCTAAAGCACGATCATTTTGACGAAAAACGGGATTTCTCAAATAATCATAAAAAACTTTAGGAAAGACTTGCTTATCTTCAAATTTTCCACCCGTAAGTAAGATTCTCAAAAATTGCGTTAGATCAGATAAAGTCGAAAACAAACCGGCATGACCGCTAACTCCATCTAGCAAATATGCCTTATAATCATGAACCTGTCCTCGCACTATTCCACTGCGATCTGACTGATATTCCGTGGGAAGACATATCTTTTTTAACTCTGACGGCGGATTATAGGTTGTATGCAGCATCTTTAAGGGTAAAAAGACGTGTTTTCTTAAAGTATTAGCTAGATTTTCCTGATCGATTTTTTCGATAATCCAGCCCAAATAAATATAGTTTAAATCTGAATAAATCGCCTTATCTTTTTCAATTGGCTTAGCAGATTTAACTTTTTGAATCAACTCAGTACGACTCATCTCATGCACATTTTCAAAATCAGCTATAAAGCCACTCGTATGCATCAAAAGCTCTTTAATCGTAATTTCCGGGCTAGCACTATCCTTAATAAAATCACCAATAGTATCATCTAAATTTACTTTTTTAGCTGCCATCAATTGAAAAATTCGTGTCGTAGTTGCTACTACCTTAGTTACTGAGGCTAAATCATACATCATTTCTGGTAGTAGTGGGTTTTTATGATCATCTTGAAAGCCGTTATAAGCATACAAGTTTTCATCTAAACCAATAAAACTATATGATGCACCATAGATATCTTGATTTGAAATTGCTTGTTCAATAACCTCAATAGCTTTTTTAGTATTTGGATAAATCATCTGACTCACTACTTTTTATTTATGTAATCCATGATTGAAACATCCGGTTCATTCGGTATCATTTGAGCTGTAATCTTAATACCTTTATTAATCAAATCTTTGATTGTAGCAATATCTTGATCATTTAAATTAACCGACTTTTTAACAGCATGCGAATTATCGTGAGCAGAAATATTGCCTACGTTAAATTCTTTCATCCCTACAGCTTCTGCAATCTTGCCCATATCTTGAATATTACGAGTAATAACAAAAACGTGATCTTCGCCATACTTATTATTTTTCAAATTTTCAATTGCGCGATTAACTGAACAAATACTTAGTTTAATTCCAGCGGGTTTAGCAAGCTTTAATCCTTCAATTCGCATGTCATCACGAACCACTTCGTCATTTGCTACCAGAATTCGGTTAGCACCGACAACATTTGTCCATACCATTGCAACTTGGCCATGAATCATTCGTTCATCTACTCTTGCTGCACAAATACTCATTTTTCACACCTCTCGACTTTAAAACAAGCTACCAATCCAATTACAAATTGGTTGAAGATTACCTAGAATCATTCCTAAGCCAATCAATACAAAGATTAACCTAGTAGAATTCATATGTTTCTTACCTAAAATCCAGTATGAAAACAGAGCAATAGCTAATGGAACCAGAGCTGGCATGATCTTATCAAGCATCCCTTGAACAGACATCGTAACTTTCCCAACTTTATAGGTTAAATCGATCTTGTAGTTAATTAATGCAGGGATCATCCCTCCGACTACAGTCAAACCTAAAACAGAAGCCCCTTCTGTTAGCAAGTTCATCTTATCTGAAAATGCAAAAGCCAATTTCTTACCTTGACTCAATCCAATGTTAAAGAACTTCCATCTAATCCAGGTAATCACTGCACACCCAATTACGGGAATTAATAAACCTAACGCTTGACCTGACATACATAGATAAGCAGTGATTGAGTAAATAATAGCATTATAAATAGCTACAAAGACCGTATCACCAACACCGGCAAATGGCCCCATTAAACCGGTCTTTAAACCAGCAATAGCTTTTTCATTGTCATCATTCATGCCCAATTCATCTTGTAAGGCAATATCAGCACCAACAATTAAGTGTGACATTTGAGGAGTGGTATTAAAGAATTCCATCTCAAGCTTGAGTGCTTGTTTCATTTTATCTTTTTTATTCTTATATAAGCGCTTCAAAGCTGGCATTACAGTATAGGCATAGCCTAAGCCTTGCATTCTTGGATAGTTCCAGCCTAACTGCAAGCCTAAGGTGTTACGCCAAAAGATTTTATTTAAGTCACCTTTAGTTAAATTGTTCATCTTTAGTTGCTCTTTATTCTTCTTAGGCATCGAACTCAACCTCCTCTTCATCTACACGATTGGCCTCAATCGCATCATTTGGATTTTGAATATTTTCTATATGCTTTGGCTGACTAGTAGATTGTTTAGTTTCTACTGAATTGGCTTTTTGATGATCTTTACGTCTGTTCATGACATAAATTGCAGCTAAGGCAAAACCGATTAAAGCTAGACCCAATAATGAGAATTGCTTTGCAAAGTAAGCCATTAATGCAAAACCTAAAATAAAGTAAGGATAATATCTCTTCAAAGGTAAATATCTCATTAAAATAGCAATACCCATAGCAGGTAAGATAATACCCGCAGTCTTTAAGCCGTTCATTAACCATTGAGGAATCCAATTATTAATAGCTTTTACAACTGCCGCACCAAAAGTCAAACCAATAAATACTGGAATTGCACGTGACAATACCCAAGGAATAATACCGTAAAGGTTATTTCTTTCTACTGCTTCGTAATTACCTTTTTCAGCTTCTCTAGTTGCGTGATTTTGGAAGTAAGTGTTAGCCAAACGCGCTAAGATATCCATTTGCGTTAAAAGTAACCCAATTGGAATTGCCAATCCAATTCCGTATGCAGCTCCTCTACCTGAAATAATGGCATAAGCAGTTCCCATGACAGCTCCTGACAAAAAGTCGGGCACTGTTGCACCACCATAAGTAGCTACACCCAAGGTAGCTAATTGCAAGGTAGCACCAACAATTAAGCCAGTCTTTAAATCTCCTAATACTAAACCAGCAACTGCTCCACCAAATACAGGTGAGTAAATACCGGTCTTTAATGATAGAGCATCTAGTTGTCCTAAACCGACATACAAGCTTAAAACAATAATTGCAATCGCCGAAACTTTCATAATTTTACCTCCTTTGGTAAACGTTTACATGTATATTTTAGCACTTATTTGAAATGTTATTTCAAAAATAAAGAATATTATTCGCACATTTGTAATTATATTTCAAAAAATAAAATCGGACTTTTCCTCAAATTTACTTGACAAGTGCGTGTGGAACATAATTCAAAAATTGCTTGCTTACATACAAGATATTGTTTTAAACTTATAAAGCAAACAACATATTGTAGAAAGAACGTGATTAAAGTTATTGTATTGAGTGGGCCAATTGGAGCCGGTAAATCCAGTTTAACCAGTATTTTGGCTGAACATTTAGGTACCCAAGCATTTTATGAAGGAGTAGACAATAATCCAGTATTGCCTTTATATTACAAGGATATGAAGCGCTATACATTTTTATTGAATACTTACTTGCTCAACCATCGTTTAGCACAAATTAACCAAGCAGTTCAAGAAAAAAACAGTGTTTCCGACCGTTCCATTTATGAAGATGCACTATTTTTCAAAATGAACGCTGATAGTAAAGTTGCAGATCCGACTGAATTTAAGATTTACGACGACTTACTTGATAACATGATGGAAGATACTCCAGGTAGTCCAAGCAAAAAGCCTGATTTACTAATTTATATTCACGTTTCATTAGATACAATGCTTTCTCGCATTAAAAAGCGTGGTCGTTCTTTCGAACAAATTAGTACTGATCCAGGTTTAAAGGATTACTATAAGCGGCTTCTTAGCTACTATGAGCCTTGGTATGAAAAATACGATGCATCCCCTAAGATGGAGATTAATGGGGATGACCTGGACTTCGTAGTTGATGAAGATGCAAAAAAAGAAGTTTTAAGCGAAATTGATCGTAAACTACATCAAATTGGAAATTTATAAAATAAAAAGTTAGAAGGAACGTGATGACAGTTATTGTTTTAAGCGGGCCAATTGGAGCCGGTAAATCCAGTTTAACAGGTATATTATCAAAATATTTAGGCACTGATCCTTTCTATGAAAGTGTTGATGACAACCCAGTTTTGCCACTATTTTATGCGGATCCTAAAAAATACGCATTTTTACTTCAGGTATATTTCTTAAATACGCGTTTTCACAGCATAAAGGCTGCTCTTAGTGAAGGAAACAATGTCTTAGATCGTTCAATCTATGAAGATGCGCTATTTTTCCAAATGAACGCTGACATTGGCCGCGCTACAAGTGAAGAAGTTGATACTTATTATGAGCTACTTCACAACATGATGGCAGAATTAGAGCGCATGCCAAAAAAGAGTCCAGACTTGTTAGTGCATATTGATGTTTCATATGACACCATGATCAAACGTATTCAAAAACGTGGCCGTCCTTATGAACAATTAAGCTATGACTCAACTCTTGAAGATTACTACAAGCGCTTGCTGCGCTACTACAAGCCATGGTATGAAAAATATGATTATTCTGAAAAAATGGTGATCGATGGTGATAAATTTGACTTTATGAGCAGCGAAGCTGATCGTGAAGCAGTCCTTGATCAAATCACTAACAAATTAAAATCCATGGGCAAGCTGCCAATGGATTGGGATAAGTCAGCAGATATTCAAATTGAAGCATAAATAAAAATCCGAGATTCAGTAAAAAGAATCTCGGATTTTTGATTGAGAAATAGATTTATATACCACTAAATATTTAAACTAGTACATCTAATTTATATATAAAAACTAAATTAATGCTCTGATGCACCACTTACAGCATCTGCAGCTTCACCCTTCAATTGGTTATCTGGAGTTACTGGGTAAGGTGGCATGACACTCTTACTTGTTGAAGAAATGCCCCAGTCAGCTGAGTAAGTAAAGTGGTCAATCTTAGCATGCTTAACATCTTCAATAGTCTTGCAGCCAGTCAATTGCATATCAATCAATAATTCCTTATTCAATTGTTCAATAACAGATTGAACACCTTGAGCACCACCTAATGCTAAGCCGTAAAGGAATGGTCTACCAATACCAACTAAGTCAGCACCTAATGCCAAAGCCTTGAATACGTGTGAACCACGACGTACACCACCATCAAAGATGATTGGAACTTTTCTGCCAGCGTGACGAACTTCTCTAGCAATTTCTGGTAAAACATCAATAGTTGCAGGACCACCGTCGACTTCACGACCACCGTGGTTAGAAACTTCAATACCATCAGCGCCAGCACCTAATGCCTTGTAAGCATCTTCAGCACATTTAATACCCTTAACGATAAGTGGCAATTTAGTTAATTGCTTGATCTTTCTTACGTCATCAGGACCAATCTTTTGAGCAGAATTTGCATACATTTGAGCAACACTTTGACCTTCGCCCTTGCCGCCAGTCCATTCTTGGAAGAATGCTAGAGGAACTGGGTAAGTAAAGTTGGTACGGATGTTAGCTTCACGATAACCACTAACTAAAGCATCAACAGTTAAGTAGAAGCCTTCAAAACCTGCTTTTTCTGATTCTTCAATAACCATCTTGTTGAAGTCCCAGTCTTTACTTAAGTATAATTGCATAAATCTGTGAGACTTGCCGACAGCTTTTTGAACGTCTTGAACACTCTTGTTACAATAAGTACTCATCCCAAATAACGCACCAGCTGCTTTTGCACCTTTAGCAGTGTCAATTTCAGCTTCTGCATTGGCAATACCGTGACAAGCAATTGGACAAATCATTACAGGAGTCTTTAAATCCATTCCCATAAAGGTTGTATCTAATTGTGGATCTTGCATGTTAGTTAATGCACGTGGAACGATTTGGAAATGATTAAATGCTTGGGTATTGTTGCGCCAAGTCCATTCATTTTCTGCACCACTAGCAATGTAATAGTAAGCACCCTCTGGCATAATTTTCTTAACTTTTTCTGGAAGTTCAAGCAAATTAGTCATCTTTAACTTTTCTTCCCGAGTGCTTTGAGGAAATCCCTTAAAATAAACTGTCATGATTTGACCTCATTTCTTATTTTCGTATACAAATACATTTTAATATGTTTGAAAGCGTAAACAAAATAAAAACTATCGTGAAATACATCACACAATGTAACCTCATCTCACATATTATAACTATCTCAATTATTTTTAAATTTATAATTCGTGTTTACTCCTTTAAAAATGAATGGTAAACTATTTAAGTCATCTTTATGACTAATAAATCCGAACATTAACTATTTGGAGGAAAAGATGGATTTCATTTCAAAATATTTCAAACTTAATGAGCTTGGAACTAATATTCGTACAGAATTTATCGCAGGACTTACCACTTTTATTAGTATGTCCTATATCTTATTTGTTAACCCTAGTGTTTTAGGTGCTAGCGGAATGCCCACAGGAGCTGTATTTACCGCAACTGCCCTTGCTGCCGCTCTTGGTACTGCCATCATGGGTATTGTTGCTAACTACCCAATCGGTGAAGCACCAGCGCTTGGAATTAACGCGTTTTTTGCTTACACAGTATGTATTGGAATGCACGTTTCTTGGCAAACTGCCTTAGCCAGCGTTTTTGTAGCATCAATCATCTTCATCTTGATCACATTATTTAAATTAAGAGAAAAGATTATTGATTCTATCCCTTCAGATTTAAAATTCGCCATTTCTTCTGGTATCGGTTTATTTATCGCTTTCTTAGGTTTGCAAGATGGTGGAATCATTGTAGCCAACAAGTCAACTTTGGTTAGCTTAGGTTCACTTCACAATCCTTTAGTTTGGATTACTATCTTCGGCTTACTTGTAACTGTCGTATTAATGATCTTGGGTGTTCCTGGAGCAATTTTTATTGGGATGGTTTTAGCTGCAATTTTTGGAATTTGCACTGGTCAAATCGCCCTTCCCCATAAATTTGTTTCACTAGCACCAAGTTTAGCTCCAACTTTTGGTCAAGCTGTCTTTCATGTTAAAGATATCAATTCACTTCAAATGTGGGTGGTTGTTTTAACCTTCTTATTAGTTACCTTCTTTGATACTGCTGGTACTTTAATCGGGCTTGCTCAACAAGCTGGTTTTATGAAAAACAACAAAATGCCTCGCGTAGGTAAAGCTTTAGCAGCGGACTCAACAGCAATGATGTTTGGTTCAATTTTTGGTACATCCCCTGTTGGAGCCTTTGTTGAATCAAGTGCTGGTATCGCAGTTGGTGGTCGATCCGGACTTACTGCTGTTTTTGTGGCGATCTTTTTCTTGATCTCCATGATCTTTAGTCCTCTTCTCAGTATTTTCACTACCCAAGTTACTGCTCCGGCTTTGATCATCGTTGGAGTATTAATGGCACAAAACACTGCCCATATTCATTGGAACAAGCTCGAAATTGCCGTTCCTGCATTTCTTATCTTACTCGGCATGCCGCTTACTTACTCCATTTCTGATGGATTAGCATTAGGGATGATCACTTACCCAATTTGTATGGTTTCTGCAAAGCGTGGTAAGGAAGTTAGCCCGATGATGTGGGTACTGTTCGTGGTATTCATCATCTTCTTATGGGTGCTGAATTTTAAATAAAATAGATTTTGATACACAAATACCGATTATCGCTTTTTGATGATAATCGGTATTTTTTATGGTTTTAACTGTATTCTTGTTAAACGTATTTAACAAAATTAGGTATTTTTATTTAGTATACTTTAAAGCAATCATTCTCCAGCTGGTAAAAACTTGCTCAATTTGCCAGCAAAAGTTTCAATGTTCAAGCTCTGGATATACACTTCTCCACTTCCTTTAAAGGTATTAACTATACCTTCACCAGTTCCAATTGACTGAATAAAGCCATTATCAAAGTGGATATCATAGTCTAAATCTGTCGACCAAGCTACAACATGGTTATTATCGATGGTAATTTCATCATTATTGAGTTCAATTTTCTTAATTGACCCATAGGCATTACATAAGACTACTCCATCGCCTTCAGTTGTCATCACAAAAAAGCCACCAGTCCCCGCAAGTAGCGCTCTACCAAGCGATTGTTTTTTCATGGAATAACTAGCTGATCCATCCATAGCTAAGAACTTGCCATCATTAATGCGATATTGCTTATCGCCTAATTGCAATGGCAAAATTTCTCCTGGTAAAGATGGTGCAATTGCTAAATGACCAGTTTCTTTTTCAGCCTCAGCTTCAGTAATCCAGAAGCTTTCACCAGAAGTTACGCTGCGTCCTACTGCGCGCATTAGCTTACCAATTCCAGAACCTGCACCATTTACCTTAGTATTTAAGCTGATACTTGTAGAATGATAAACCATACTACCACGCTGGATATAGACTCTTTCGCTAGGCTCCAATTCAATATCAATTAATGGAAACTGCATTTGCTTATCAATAGTATACTTCATGCGATTGTCACTCATTTTTTGCACCTCTTTGTATATTTTTGACTCATTTTAGCAATTCAAATTCCTAATGACAAGAACTAATCACTCGCGCGCAACTTCCAAGCAATATGCTTTCTTTCCACATTTTGGACAGCGTAGTTTGCGAAAGCGTGGTGTATGAGCCGAAAAATTAAAAGCCCAAAAGGTGGGCACAAACCTCTCACCACAATTAGGACAAACATAAGCTACTTTTTCATAATAATAATGAACAAGCCACAAACTTAGTCCAAAAATCACTAAGACCAAGAATCCTATCGTCCAAGGAATCATCGAAAATCGGTGAATCTTAAATAAATGCCAAATCCAGACAATTCCAAAAACTTCTATTATTGTTAATCCTAAGCCCCAACCTAGCATCTTTCTTCTAAAAGATCTTAATTCATTTGCTTTATTCATCGTCTGCGTAATATCAAGCAAGTTGTCGATCTTTAACCCATTAAATTTTTGCAAGTGACGAATTTTGTCTTGTTGCTGCTGCAAACGTTCAATTTCAGCTTTGTTATCGCGATACTGCTGACTTAAGAGCAGCTTCAGAGACTTTTCCCCATCTTGATCTTGCAATAAACTGCGAATCTGCTTTAACGAAAACCCTAATTCTTTTAAATATAGAATCTCTTGCAATTGAAATATTTGCTCATCACTATAATAGCGATAACCATTTTCTTTAACGCAATCTGGCTTTACTAAGTCTTTTTCATCATAATAGCGCACCGTGCGCGTACTGATATTTAGCCTTTGAGCAACTTGGCCGATCGAATACTTTTGCGACATTACTTTCACCTCCTGATTTTAAAATACCGGCTTACGCAAGGTTAAAGTCAAACAAATATAACTTTTATTTTTAAATAAATAAGTATAAAATCTATTCTATTCTTTAATGAGGTTATCAAAATGAAAAAGTTTCTACCAATTCTATTTCTTACTATATTATTAACTGCATTATTAACTGCCTGTTCTACTCAAAAGAATGACAAAAATGAAAATACTAGTTCAAGTGCTAAAGAACCCAGAACAACAGTTAGAATCAAAAAGACTACTCCTGACATTCAAAAAAAATACCCTGGTCTAAAGCTAATGACTGTTCCTAATCAATTTCGTGGCACTTGGTATCGCAGCGATGAGTTTTCTAAAAAAGCTCGTAAGTTAGTAATTTCTGAGCACCTTATCAATTGATCTGTTCTTTACCAAAAAATAGGAAATTTTAAGTTGGATCATAATTCGGAGAAGCAAAATAAAGTATATGCTGGCGACATTTCGATTGGCAGAATTGAGCAAAGAAATGGTACACAATGGCTACGCGTGCGTGACGTCTTAGGCACTGTAGACTTCATTTACATTCCAGGAAACTTTCAAGGTCATCAATGTTTATTTTTAGCTTATTCTTCTGGCGACATCCATAGTGCTATCTTCAAAAATGCAAAGACTGCTATTAAATATCGTAAGTATGATTTCTCTAAAGTAAATTAGTGAGCGGACAGTGGCATATTCTGATATTCAATTACTTTTACTTTCTTCAATATTTCCCAGGAAATACTGAATCAATTTGCGCAGCCGCCAATTTTCTGCTAGAATACTTAACAATCAAGTTATCTATATATCGTCGAAATAAGGTCGACAGTATCTACCCTGAGCCATAAATTCAGGACTATAGGTATCAGACGTCATAAATCAAAAAGGACATCTTTTACCCATGGCTGCGGGTGAACTATGTCCTTTTTCTTTTTTATTTTTGGAGGATTAATGCAAGTCTTAAACAGAGTTTTTCACTTAGATCAGGCAAATACTAATGTTAAGCGCGAACTAATTGCTGCTTTAACTACTTTTGTTTCTCTATCTTACATTCTTTTTGTTAACCCTAACATCTTAAGTGCTGCAGGTATTAATAAAGGTGCAGCTTTTACGGTTACTGCAGTCGCTACTGCAATTGGATGTTTCTTAATGGGATTCATCGCTAACTATCCGATTGCATTGGCACCTACTTTAGGTAGTGCAGCCTTTTTCTCTTACAACGTAGTTATCGGAATGCACATCAATTGGCAGACTGCCCTAGCTAGTGTGTTAGTTGCTTCTATCTTATTCATCTTAATTACTGTCTTGAAATTACGTGAAAAAGTAGTTGATGCTATTCCGCAAGACCTAAAATACGCAATTTCTGCCGGAATCGGTTTGTTCATTGCCTTTATTGGACTTCAAAACGGAAAAATGATCGTAGACAACAAGTCCTCACTAGTTGGACTGGGTTCATTCAACAATCCTGAAATCTGGATTACCTTATTTGGTCTTGTTTTAACTGTCATTTTGATGGCCGCAAAAGTTCCTGGTTCCATCTTTATTGGGATGATCATAACTGCAGTCTTTGGCATGGTAATTGGTCAAATTCCAATGCCTCATGGAATCGTTTCTGCTGCACCAAGTATTGCTCCAACTTTTGGTCAAGCAGTCTTCCATATTAAAGATATCAATACTCCACAACTATTTATGGTTGTTTTGACTTTCTTGTTAGTTACTTTCTTTGATACTGCAGGTACTTTAATTGGAATGACCCAACAAGCTGGAATGGTTGATGAAAATGGTAAGATCCCTCGTATTGGGAAAGCTTTCTTATCAGATTCTCTAGCAATGGTGGAAGGTTCAGTCTTAGGTACCGCTCCATTAGGTACTTCAGTTGAATCAAGTGCTGGAATTGCCATGGGTGGTAGAACTGGTTTGACTGCAATTTTCGTCGGAATCTTGTTCTTAATTTCAATGATCTTCAGCCCGCTCCTTGCAGTTATTCCGACTACTGTAACTGCGCCAGCCTTAATTATCGTCGGTGTGCTGATGGCCGGAAATCTAAAATATATCCACTGGGATAAGTTTGAAGTAGCCTTTCCGTCATTCTTAGTTGTTGTAGGGATGCCGCTAACTTACTCAATTTCTGATGGATTAGCACTTGGTATGATCGCTTATCCAATCACAATGATTGCAGCTAAGCGCTACAAGGAAGTTAGTCCGATGATGTACATCTTATTCGTCATCTTTATTATTTTCTTCTTAATTACAAATATGGGATAAAAGCTTGAGCGTCACTAGACAGTGGCGCTTTTTTGGGCATCAATTTTGAGCTTTTAACCAGCAAATAATAAAATATAATTATCTAATTTATAAGGAGAAAAATATGGTAGCACAATCAATTACGCGCGATCAGCTATTTTTAAGTCAAAAATCGCACCACGCAACTGCTGCTGACTTAAATATTGCTTCAAACTTGCGCGACACTTTAATTTCACATGACAATCAAGCCGCAGGCTTAGCAGCTAATATGATCGGACAAAACAAACAGATCATTGCATTTTTTGCAGGTCCACTTCCAATGGTGATGCTCAATCCCGAGATTATTAAAAAGAGCGATCCTTATTTAGCAACGGAAGGATGTTTATCGCTTGATGGCCAGCGATCTACACAAAGATACAAGAATATCACAGTAAAATATCAAGACACTAACTTGCAAGAACATGAGCAAAACTTTTCTGATTTTACTGCTGAAGTTATTCAGCATGAAATTGACCACTGCAAGGGAATCTTGATTTAGCCAACAAGTAAAGCGCCTAGTTTTAAAAACTAGACGCTTTTTTAACTCTCGCGAACTCGCGCGCGAATAACGAGAGTTCGCGAAAGTTCGCGCGAGCAACGTGAATAAGATATAATTAATGTAAAATGTTTAATTATACGGAGTTATGATATGGACTTTTTAGATTTTAGTAAGATTACTTCTTCAGATACTTTTAAAACGCCTGAAGAAAATGAAACAATTGAATATAAAGAATCAAGTTGGAAATTACCTAAATCATTTTGGGAAACTGTTAGTTCTTTTGCCAATACCGCTGGTGGGATTATAGTTTTAGGTATTTCAGAAAATAAGCAGTTACATGAATACCATATAATAGGTGTAGACAATCCCGAGGATATTATCACTCAAATATTTAACGACAATAATAACCCTTCTTGCTTAAATCGTCCCATTATTCAAAATAAAGATATAACCATTTCCAAATTCAAAAACTTATCTCTCGTTCAAATCATTATTCACCCAGAACAATTTAATAGTCGACCGGTTACAGCTTTCGGTAAAGCCTATATTAGAACTGGTGACGGTGATCGTCTAGCTACTACTGATCAGCTCAAATATTTTACCGTCGAAAGCCAAAATGAAATAGACACCCATTTGCTTCCTAGCACTTATACAATAGATGATTTAGATCCTAAAAGCATTCACGAATATCGCGCACTTTTAAACGAGAAAGGCATTATCACAGTTTCTGACGATATAAATGATAAAGAGTTTCTCTATTCAATAGGCGTCTTTAGAAAAGACCGTCTAAGTAATTCAAATGAGTATCGTTTAACTGATGGAGGATTGCTCTTTTTTGGTAAGTATATTTCTATCACTGATCGTTTTCCAAGGTTTCAATTAGATTATCAAAAATATAACAGTGATAGTGCTGTTAACTGGATTGACCGTGTTTCAGCAGGTGATATGAATTTTCCAACTCTTAATATCTTTTCCTTTTATAATATAGTTTCTAGTAAATTAGAAAATAGTGTCGCTGATCCCTTCATCCAAGATCAGCATCTCAGCCGTACTTCTTACCATGCAGACCTCGTATCTGCTGCCAAAGAAGCATTAGTTAATTCTTTAATGCATGCATATTACGACGGTACGGTGGGCATAAAAATAGTTGATCGACCAAGTTATTTTGAATTTACCAATCCAGGAACAATGCGCGTAAGCAAGGAATCATTTTTACGCGGACAATATTCTTCCATTCGAAATACCGAAATCGCTGGTTTATTTAGAAGAATTGGGATATCTGAGACCGCGGCTAGTGGCGGCCCACGAATTTTAAATGCTGCACTAAAAAACAAATTGAATGATCCAGAGATCAATATTGATTATGGCATGAATACCACTAAAATTAGAACTTGGAAATCGTTCAATACTAATAGCAATAGTGAATTATCAGACCTTGAGCAATTTATTATAGCAATGGCAAAACAATATAATAATCTTTCCATTAGTCAAATTGTCAAAAGTCCTAAAAATAACTATGGTAAAGAAACCGCAGTTAGAAATGCCATTAATTCTTTATTGGATAAAAAAATCCTTAATAAAAGAAAAGATGGTAGAAGATTTACCTATAGTCTAAGCTCTACTAATGATTATCTTTCCCAGGTAAAGCATCTTAAACATTTAGAAGATAATATTCTAAAATAATCAACTCTCGCGGACTCGCGCGCGAATAACGAGAGTTCGCGAAAGTTCGCGCGAGCAACGCGAGTTAAAAAAGACGTCCAATTTTGGACGTCTTTTTAAATTGTACGATTGGTATGGCCGCTTTCAATACTTATCTTGACACTCCAGTAAAAAATTTCATAGATTACTGCTAAAGCTGCAAGCCAAATCCAGAAATAGATTTGATTAAAGAAAAATAATAAAACTCCAATAGCAAAGCCAAAAAGCAGAGTGATGTTAGTTCCAATAAGCTTTAACGGCTTGTTGCAAATTCCTCTGCACACCACATAATAAAATTTAAAACAGAAATATGCACTGGCCATCAGCCCCAAAGCTCTCATTAAGTAAAAGACATTGAAAAAGACAGACACAAAGCTAGCTACAAAGTAAACACCGAAGATAATGGAATATACGATTGCATACCACTTAGGAAAAGCATTACTTTCTACCAGCACCTGACTAATCTCAAAGATAAAATACAGCATCCCGCCTAATTCCAAAAAGGCAAAAAAGATCCCCATATTATAAAGCAAGATTGGCAACATCGCTAAGACAATCACTAGTGCAATCCAAGCTATCCAATAATTTAGTTTTCGATCTCTCATCCATTTTTTATAATGCTTATCCACTAGTCTCATCCCTATTCTACTCATATATTATAGAAAATAATATCACTTAAATTAATTATTGCAATCATTTATTAATCATGATTTAATTTTGTTAATATATTTTAAAATGTGAGGAGGAAGATGGGATGACGATTGGACAAGCCTTGAAAAGAAAGCGCGAAGACCTAGGGTTATCTCAAGAGCAGATGGCGGCGGGAATAATATCACGTGCGCAATACGGCAAGATTGAGAAGGATCAGCATGATATTTCATTTGCGGCCCTACTTTCTATTCTGTGTGCACACAACATCGATATAACTTCTTTTATAAATCAAATAGATTCGCATCTTGTTTCTCACTATAAGTTGGAGGAGCCTATTGTCTCTAGTCAATTAGTTGGAGCTTTTTATGAAAACAATCCATCTACGATAAACTCACTACAAGAAAAAATTAATGCCTCTGAAAATGAAGAATTGAAAATTATAGCTCAACTTGAAAGAGCCACACTAGAAAACAACTATGATGATTTAGACTCTTCAATCGTCAAAAAAATTCAAGAATATATATTTTCTGACGAAAATTGGACTAGTGATATAGTTGCGCTACGTTATTTTGGCAGTAGTATGCCACTACTTCCGAGATATTACTTAGATCTTCATATCAAACAACTACTTAAAAAGTACGCAAAGATTACTAACTATCCACTTGAAACACAAGAGCGTATCTGTGCTATTGGTGGTAATTATCTTTTTAATACCTATCAGGAACCCGATTCTTTTTTGTTTCAAGCTAGTGTAACTCTTTTAAAGAGTTCACTTTGTCATCCCCATCTTTGGCAATATAAAGTAATTGCTCAATATTTTGAATACTATGTAACTCAAAACAAAGCTGCTTGTGATAATATACTCCAAATTCTAAAAAGCACACATGAAGAGCACCTACTAAATACCTTGCCGATTTTAAGCTAATGCTCAAATTCGAGCATTTTAAATATTTTCTCAAAAAGCGGTGTATTATTAGCTTAAATAATTTTTAACAACTAAGAAAAAAATTATTTGCAATTCATAAATCTATAATTTATTTGGAGGACAGAAAAATGAAAAAGTCTAAAAAATTAACAGTTTTTTGTGCTAGTGTAGCTTTATTTTTAACAGCTTGTTCTTTATCTACACCAGCCTTCGCAGCAACTCAAACTACTCAATCACAGGAGCAAGTTGATAACGGCTTTGTCGACCACATCTGGTATCAAACTGTATTATACGGTACAACAGAACGAAACGTATATGTAACTGTATCCAGAGGTAATCAAGCTTTTAGAGGATATATTCAAAGAAAATATACAGTACCAAGTGGACATGGTCCTACAGGAGTTTTCTATGGTGGGTATCTTTACAACACTAAATTAAGAAATTATCCCACCCCAATTCTTAATAAACGAGTTCAACCATTAACTATTGATAATCATTTGACTAAAGATAATGCATTATAAAAATAGGTGGTAGAAAATATGAAATTTAATAAAAAATTAATGGTATTGAGTGCTCTCCTTTTGTTATCAGTAGCTAAAAATAGTGCACCTGTACAAGCAGCCGTTGTTAATGTTGATTCTACCCAAAATGTTCAAAGATTACCTGCAACCAAAAGAGTGCAAGGAGTTAAGCGAGTAGGTCCGTGGCACAGCGGTTTCAGCACCGCACCTGTCGATACACCTTGGAAAATATCATACAATGATGGTAGATATACAGGATATCTGTATAGACAGACAATGTCACAAGAATATCGCAATGGAAAAATTCGTTGGGTTGTTTACTATGGTGGGACGGTCCATTTGAAATAATTTTATAAAATTATATATATATACTTTAAAAATGCTAAGAGGTGAAACAAAATGAATAAAAAACTTCTAGCCGTCGTTGCTATCGTCGTAGTTTTTTTAGTTGGGGGATGCGGCTGGCTAATTTATCGTAATTCTTCAACTGTACCTAAAGACCTAGCTAGCCAGGGATATCAAACCTATGATGCACGCCAAAGCGATAATACATTGGTCAATCACGTAGGACTCCATCTCTTCTTATATGTTGGCAAAAACACTGCAACTTTAACGGCTTCAGAACCCGTAGAAAAGTCTGGCGCTCAAAGCAATGCAAAACAGCTTCACTCAGACACTCCTACGGCTAAAGCTCTTTACAAGGCTCTAACTGGACACGATACTTATAATCCAAGTGATTATAAAAAGCCATTTAGTGTCGATCTTGGGCGAGTTCACGTTTCCCAAGACAAAAATAGTTGGACTCTTAAGAGCAAAGAATTGACACTAACTTTCCACAAAACTTCTAGTGGTAACTGGGCAACACCTGATGGTACAATTTGGTTCCCAGTAAAAACTAAATAAACATTGATCCTAAATATCCAGTCTCATCAGCTTTAACTTAATTCCTTACCTGTAAGGTTAAGTTAAAGCTGATTTTTTTAATCATTTAAGTTGACAAATGTAAACAATGATTATATGATTACAATTGTAAACGAAAGGAAAACATGAGAATGAAAAATGTAGATACAAATATCTCCGACAGCGAATGGGAAGTAATGCGCTTCGTTTGGACTTTAGATAATGCTTACGCAAATCAAATTATCGATCAACTTAAAACCAAAAAGAATTGGTCTGAATCTACTATCAAAACTTTAATGAGAAGACTAGTTCAAAAAGGCTTGCTTAAGACAAAAAAAGACGGTCGCCGCTTTATTTATACGCCTACTGTCAGCCAAGTTGAAATGATGCATAAGGCCGCTAGTGAATTGCTCAATAAGATGTGTGACATGCATAAAGGTGAAGTAATACTTGAGCTTTTAAAAGAATCTCCTATCTCTAAAGGTGATTTAGTGAAGATGACACAAGAAATTGACCAAAAGAAAGCAGCAGCGCCTGATAAGGTGCCTTGCAATTGTTTGAAAAATGGCAGCACAATCTGCTAAAGGAGGAAGCTATGAATACTAGTCAAATTATCACATTAATTGTTGGCTTAATCGCAATTGGCTTTATCGTCTGGTGGTTTTTTGGTAAACACAAAGAAGCCGTTGGTCAATCCACTGTTGTTAACGATGAACAAAGTGCCAGAATCGTGGTCAAAGGTGGCTATTCTCCTTCAACCGTTGTCTTGAAAAAAGGCGTTCCAGCTGAAGTTAACTTCGATATGCAAGATTCAACCGCTTGTCTATCTCACGTAGTTTTTGAACAACTCGGAGTCAACGAAGATTTAACCAAACAAAAAGTCACTACAGTCAAAATTCCTACTGATAAAGCAGCTACTTACAACTTTGCCTGCGGAATGGATATGTTTCATGGAAAGGTAATTGTGAAATAATGAGTATTTTTTCAAAAAATCAAACCAAAAAAATTATCGTCGATGCAAAGAATCATGGCTATAAGCCAGATGTCGTCACCTTCAAGCAAGGTAAGCCTGCCCAAGTTAAGTTCGTTGCTTCAGACAATATGGGCTGCATGAACGAGGTTATATTTAAATCATTGGGTGTTGACGTCAATTTAAATGGCAAAAAAGATGTCACAATCGATATTCCCACTGACAAACCTGGCATTTATGACTTTGCTTGCTCAATGGACATGTTCAAAGGAAAGGTCGTCGTTAAATAATGAAACTTTCTAATATTCAAAGATTCTGGATTTCATTTATTCTGTCAATCCCAATGCTCATCCAGATGCTAGCAATGCCCTTTCACTGGATGATGCCAGGATATAATTGGATTGCGCTGGTTACCACGACAATCATTATGGCAATTTCAGCTGCACCTTACTGGAGTAGCGCGATTGCGGCATTTAAAAAGCATAGCGCTAATATGAATACCCTGGTTGCAGCAGGTACTGCTGTTGCTTATTTCTACAGTATTTTTGCAATGTTTACGAACCGTCCAGTTTATTTTGAAAGTGCCGCCTTTGTGACCGTCTTTGTCTTATTAGGCGATGCCATGGAAGAAAAAATGCACGACAATGCTTCAAATGCACTAAGTAAACTGATGGGTCTGCAGGCAAAAGATGCCGCAGTTTTAAAGGATGGCAAGTTTGTAAAGGTGCCACTTGATCAAGTGCAAGTGGGTGACCTAATTCGCGTTAAGCCCGGTGAAAAGATTCCAGTTGATGGCGAAATTACTGAAGGAACCACCACTTTAGACGAATCAATGGTCACTGGTGAAAGTATGCCAGTTGTTAAACAAGTTGGCGATACTGTTGTCGGATCCACCATCAACAGCAACGGGACTATCACTTTTAAAGCCACTAAAGTTGGCGCTGATACCATGCTAGCTCAAATTGTTGACTTAGTTAAAAAAGCGCAAACTAGTCACGCGCCAATTCAAAATTTAACTGATAAGATCTCTAATATCTTTGTTCCAGCGGTTTTGATCATTGCAATTTTAACTTTCATGATTTGGTATTCATTCTTAGGTGCAACTGCGGTTCAAGCAATGCTTTTTGCGGTTAGCGTGATTGTGATTGCTTGTCCCTGTGCCTTGGGTCTTGCTACTCCTACCGCTTTAATGGTTGGAACTGCTCGCAGCGCCAAGATGGGCGTTTTGATTAAGAACGGCGAAGTTTTACAAGAAGTCAGCGATTTGAACACCGTTGTTTTTGATAAAACTGGCACGATCACTGTTGGTAAGCCAGAAGTTACCGATATTGTCGGAGATCAGGCCGAAGTGTTAGCCATCGCTGCAAGTGTCGAAGAATTATCTGAACACCCTCTAGCTACGGCTATTATTAAAAAAGCAGAAGCAGAAGATATTAAAACAAAAAAAGTAAATGACTTTGAAGCCATTGAAGGTAAAGGTGTTAAAGCCGACTATAATGGTCAAACAGCCTTTGTCGGCAGCAATCGTCTTTTAGTAGATATAGATATTTCCCGGGAAATGATGAACCACGCCAATGAATTACAAAATCAGGCTAAAACTGTAGTCTACGTTGGTTTAAGCGGTGAAATTATTGGGCTAATTGCTATCCAAGATACTCCGAAGCCAAGTTCTAAGCAGGCAATTACTGAGTTAAAAGAACGCGGCTTAAAGACCGTTATGCTTACTGGCGATAACGAAAAAGTCGCTCAAGCCATTGCTAGTGAAGTTGGTATTGATCAAGTAATTGCGGGTGTTTTACCAAACGAAAAAGCCCACCATATTCAAAAACTCCAAGCTAATGGCGATAAAGTAGCCTTTGTCGGGGATGGAATTAATGACGCACCAGCATTATCGACTGCAGATGTTGGAATTGCGATGGGCTCTGGAACTGATATTGCCATTGACTCAGGTGGAATTGTTTTAGTTCAAAATGACCTACGCGGCGTTGTGCGTGCATTGGATATTTCCAAAAAGACCTTCAACCGCATCAAACTCAACCTCTTCTGGGCCCTCATTTACAACACAATTGGCATCCCAATTGCAGCTGGTCTTTTCGTAGGAGTAGGCCTAACTTTGAGTCCTGAACTAGCTGGTTTAGCTATGGCCTTTTCATCCGTTTCAGTTGTTGGAAGTTCGCTGCTTTTGAACAAAACTAAAATTGCAGGTGCTAATTAAGCGCAAAAGATCCCAAGCTTACAAAGCCTGGGATCTTTTTATTTGTCTATTTTACTTAAGAAGTTTTGCTTAGAGATATATTTAATACTTTTTACATATTGTCCTTTATGCTCGATTGCAACATATTTACCTTGAGGATCATAACCACCCACTTTTTTTAGCTTATAAGATAAAACATGACCATCTTTGGAATTGTATCCTTGAACTTCGTGATAGGACTGAGTTCCCGTAGGAACTTGCGCATAGGTAGTGGTCTTTTCAATAAAGGGATTGAAGCGATCAGTCAGTGAAGTATGAACAAATGAATCTGGCTTGTTATAAAAAACAATCAAAATAAAGGCAGCTAATACTATCAGTGCAATGTTTATGCTTTTCTTTTTCATGTAAACACATCTTCTTTCAGCTAAAATACATATTTCAAAAATTCAATGAACATATAAGAAACAAGAGCATAAATAATAAGAAAAATAAGTCCTATCCACCAATAACGCTTTAAGAGCCGCCAAAGTTTATTTTTGAAGACAATGATATGACTATCCGCAATATCTTCTTGGAACTCACCTAATTTAGCATTTAAATTGCTAATCTGCTTTGAAACATCTTCAGTCGGCGCATTTTCTTTATCTAAAAGCAGAGTATCTAAACTCACATCTAATAAAGTTGCAATATCAATAATGCGTTCAACATCGGGAAGTGCCGTTCCATTTTCCCATTTTGAGACCGATTGACGAGAAACATTTAACTCTTGAGCTAGTTGATCCTGTGATAAACCATGCCGCTTTCGATATTTGGTTAATTGAGTAGCAAATTTATTATTCATAATCTTCTTCCTTTAGATTTTTATTATCTTATTCTAGCTAGCAAACTCTTGCCCGACAAGAACTTTTCTAGATATTCCCCGCAACTGGGAGTTTACGTTTTTGCTACTTATTCAATATAAATAAAAAATGCGCAGTTTATTGGCTGCGCTTTTCATTTGAAGTTAAACATTATTTCCGCAAGCTATTCGTTTACTACGGCTGCTGGTTTAACTTCCTCTTTATTCACTTTAGTCTTCACACTCAATTTAACAGCTACGAATAAAATAATAATTTCAACTGCTAAGAGTGCAAACAATGCGTATCTAACATCGCCTAAGCCTGAAATAGTAGTTAATACTGTAGTCATCACAGGCGCTGTTGCCATGATAACCGTATTAAGCAAACCTACACTTGAAGCTAAGATCTTACGATCAATGCTAGTGACTAACCATTGTTGCATCTTAAGTGAAGCAGTACTTACCACTAAAGCTAATAAGAAGTAAAATGGCATGATTGCATAAATATTAGCAAACATTGCAGCAACTGTAGTAGCTACACTTAAAACATTGGCAACAATAACCATAAAGAAAACAGATTGCTTTTTAAATAATTGTGGTCCAAAAGCACTACCTAAGATTGCACCAACACTTACTACTAATCCAATTACTGCAAGAGTAAAGCTGTAAGTAGAAATAATCATTGTTGAGCGATTGCCGGCCATAATAATTGGTAATAATGAACCCATAGAAGTTAATGCACCATTAAGAAGTGCAATTACTAAAACTACTGATAACAAGCCTGAAGCCTTCTTGATTTGAGTATATGAAGTCTTCATTGTCGCAAAGAATTTTTGGTCATTTACTTCTTGTGGTTCAAGCGGTTTTTCGTCTTTCTTATGACGAAGTCCTACGCTAGCGTATAACAAGCCAGCTGCTAAGAAAGTAAATGCATTAACGAAAGCTAAGCTTGAGTAAGATAAGAAAAGTAATAATCCTGATCCAACAAATTGAGCCACAGTAGTAATTACTTGACTAATACCATTGGTAAAGCCCTCTGCTTGTGCAAATTCGTCTTCTCCAACTAAGTCAACAATTAATGGAGCGCCTAATCCTCTTGAGTAAGTACCAGCCATATCAGAGATAAAGTTGATAATTACTACTGCAATTACTAATCCCCATTGAGATACATTGGTAACGAATAATACTCCAACTAAGCCATAGAGAGCAAATCTAACGATGGACATTACGAAGATGTTCTTAAATTTCTTTCTTGTCTTATCAGCTAAATAACCACCAAAGATATCAAATAAGCTTGGCAATGATTCAGAAATTGCAATTAATGATAAAGCTAGAGAATAATTTTGTAATTTACTTGCATAAGTCATAAATGCTAAGTAAAAAAGAATATCACCAGCACTAGATAAGAAACTAGCAACTGAAAATCTTCTGTAATCTCTGTTCTTCAAAAATACGTTCATAATGTTTAACTCCTTTTTTCATATGTTTTAATGTTGATTTAATATTATCAAGGAATTAAAATTGTTTTTAAAATAGTCGTATTTGAATATTTTTGAGGAGAAACTAAATATGACAATCGGTGAACTGCTTAAAGAATACCGTATCGCTCAAGGCAAAAATCAAAAAGAATTTATCAATGATGGGATGATCGTTAGTCAATCTTATTATTCCAAAGTTGAAAAGAATGCTCATAAAATTGCGGCTGATAGCTTATTAGACCTACTTCATTACAACAACATCCCTGTTTGGGAGTTCTTCAGTCGTCTTAATTCAAGCGATAAGATGAAGCATCAACAAATTGAAGAATTTAATCGAACAATGCATGAAGCTTATTATGAAAAAAATATCGAAAAAGTTAGAAATCTTAGGCCAATAGTAAAAGAAAGTAATCTTTCAGAAAAAGATAAAGAAGAAGAGTTACTACTTATAGACGCATGGCTGGAAGTAATGAAAGAACCTTCGCAAAAGCCAGACTTAGAATTAAGAACTAAAATTAAAGAAAAAATATTCAATATTCCTAATTTTAACGATAACAAAGTAGCTCTTTTCTGTAATTTTATGCCTTTCTATGATCTTGAAAGTAATATCGTGATTGCTAAAAAGATAATAAATCAATACATTAATACTAAAAATACAAAAATGCAGATAGCTGTATTAGCTATCATAGTTAACATCCTAGCCTTCTCACTTAGAGATAATAAAGAAATGAATACTGATTATTTCATTGAAAATGGCGACAAAGTTAAAATAAAGCCAGAGTTAGTATTTTATAAGTCTGCTTTTTGCTTCTTTAAAAATATAATTCTTTATCATCGAACTAATAATAAGGAATACTACGATGAAAGTGTTAAAATTAAGGATTTTTTAATATACATTGGTATATCAAAATACGGCAAAGTTCTTGAAAATCTTCTTGTCACATATAGATAGATTTTACTATAGTATGCATTATTTTTCGGAGAACATAATTATGACAACAGGTGAATTGCTTAAAGAATACCGTATAGCTCAAGGCAAGAATCAAAAAGAATTCATCAATGATGGGATGATCGTTAGTCAATCTTATTATTCCAAAGTTGAAAAGAACATCAATAAAATCACTGTCGATAATTTAGTAGACCTACTTCATTTCAACAACATCTCTATCTGGGAGTTCTTCAGTCGACTTAATTCAAGCGATAAAATGAAGTATCAAACAATCCAGCAGCTGCGAGCATTAATGAGTTCTGCTTACTATAATCATGATTTTAAGAAACTCAAAAATATAAAGAACTTAATAGATGAGACTTCTCTATCTTCAAAAGATAAAGAAGAAGAGAAATTACTAGTAGATGGTTGGCTGGAATCAACTAAACATGATCCTCAATCATTCAACAAGGTATTAAGAGATCAACTTAAAGATAAAATTTTCAACCGCCCATCTTACGATAAATCTACAATTACTTTATACTGCAACTTCATGGCTTTTTATGATTTAGAAAGCAATGAGACCATTGCAACCAAAATAATAAATCGTTATAAAAATACCCAAGATGTTGAGATTCAAAGGGCACTTCTTGCAATAATTGGTAATATCCTTGCACTTGCCATTGTAAAAAATAAATATACTAATACTCAATTCTTTATTGAGACTGCTAATAAGATCGCAACTACTCCAGAACTCTTTTTCTACAAAAATGGTCTATTCTTTTTTGAAAATTGGATTAAATATAAGACCACTAAGCAAAGCAAGTATCTAAATAATTGTCGAATGGCTATTGATACTTTTAAAAACTTGGGAATGGAGAAATATGGAAATACTCTCCAAAGAGAATTCGAGGAGCGAACCGATTAGAGCATTAAAAGCAGGAAGCACTGCTTTTATTTTTTCTCAAATTTTATATTCTAATTAAATCAAATCAACACGAGGAGTAAGTAAATGACAATTGGAGAAGCCTTACACACTGTTAGAAATGAATTATATCTCACACAAGAGCAAATGTGTGCTGGAGTTGTCAGCCGTTCTTTTTACGCTAAAGTGGAAAGCGGGAAAAACTCGATTAGTGCTGATAAATTAGCTAAAATCCTATTCGAACATGAAATAGATATCCCCTACTTTTATCAACTACTTCAAAAAACCTACACATCTAAACAAAAAGCACACGAAATTCTTTTAAATCAAAACATGGAGCAAGCCTTCAATAGCGGAGACATTACTCAAATAGAAAAATGTTATCACCAAATTTTGGCCCACTCTCAATCTAGAATTTTAAAGTTACGAGCTATGATTGCTGTGGCTAATATAAAAGATGAGTTAGATTTAATTGATCCTCAGATAAAGCACGAGCTATTTGTTGAATTTGACGAAGGTAAAAATTGGATGACACGCCCCGAGTTATTACGTCTATTTACCAATACCATGCCGCTATGGGACCAAGAAAGTTTAGACTTCTTTATTGGTCGGCTTCTATCTAAAGCAAAAAAGGACCCACATATTTCAGAACTACAACAACAACGATATCTACGGATTTTTGAAAATTACTTAGCTGTCTGTTATAAACGAAGCACTCAAAACAAAAGCATTGTAGTTGCGCGGGTTAAACAAATAATAGACTATATTATGACCGTAAGTCCCAATCCTCAATTGCTTATTTATAAAGTTGCTGCCGTTTATTTAAAAGAGCTCCTTTCAGGAAACAAAGAAGAAACTCAAAAGATAAAAAATGAGCTAGAGAAATATGGTTATCATAACATCGTAAAAACCTGGCCACAATAATTTTGTAGCATATATGATACAGAATTCCTCCATATTTATGATTTTTGGGTAGTATTAGGATTCATAACGACAGAAAGGAGCTTTTTAGAATCATGTGGTGGTAACTTCCAGTTATTATTCCATATCCTTCAACAACTATTGAAAATTAGAAAAGAGGTTTTTTATGAAAAAGCTATTAACATCTTTTGCTGCTGTGGCTTTATTGGCACTTATTGGTGTAGAAACTGGGCAACAAGTAGGAAATGTAACACAAGCGGCAACTAGAAGTGCAGTAAAATCATATAGATTTGACAGAAACACAATTACTCAAGGAGAGATGAACTTCCGAAATTATCGCTACGAGAGAATTCCAGCTTGGTCACGTCAAACTGGTTATCAAAATCAGCAAGTAGGAGGAGGTTGGAATTATACCTCTTACCTTCACACAAACTTTTATTCTGGTGGATATTAAAACTCAATTTCAAGGCATGGCATTCTCTTGAATGGCCGTGCCTTTTTTGGGAGGATAATTATGATTAAAGTTGAAAATCTAACGATTACTACACGACAGCCAATATTAAAGAACTTCTCGGCTAATTTTGAATCTAGAAAAATATATCAAATTGCTGCCGAGAATGGGATGGGCAAAACCACATTTTTAAAAGCATTGTGTAACTTAATTAGATATCAAGGCAGCATTGAATTCAACAGCCAACCATATTCAAAATGCAAACAAGAAGTATTTTTCTTCGAAGAAAACAACTGGCTTGATACTAATTTAAATAGTTGGGATTACTTAAATCTAGTCAAAAAATTATGGGGATCTGATTGCGATCTAAATAAAGAAATTAAGTTTTGGGGTATCGATCAATTTGTATATTTGCCTATTAAGAAATATTCACTAGGGATGAAGCAAAAGTTGATAATTGCAATGTATTTTGCCAGTGATGCTCAATATCTTTTAATGGATGAAATTACTAATGGTTTAGATGCTAACAGCCGAACCACTTTTTATACTCGAGTAAATGAACTCATCAAAAACTCAGATAAATGCATAATTTTAACATCCCATTATGCCAATGAAATTAAGTCTTTAGACAATCTCACCAAGCTCAAATTAGAAAATTTAACCATGCATGAGGATGATTAAAATGGCATATATACAATTTCAATTAAAAAAAGTGGTTAAAAGTAACATCTCTGTGATTACAATCTGCTTACTGTTATTAATTTCTTTTATTGTATTAGGCTTGAATGCTAGTGCTTCAAAAAACAATTCTTTCCAAAGTCAGGCAAAAGACAACTTAATAATGCAAAACGATGCTATTAAACAAATGAGCAATTCACTAAAACACTATAAAAGAAATGGTGAAGCCTATAACTTAACCCAAAAGAGCATTCAAGATACTAAAAAACAACGCCAAGATACCCTTAAATTACTCCAAGCATTCAAGATAAGTGACTGGAGAACTATCTATAGTTATCAATTAAAAGCTGCTAGCTTAGCTAAAAATATCCAAGAAAAAAATAATAGTGTTAATAACGATGAAAAAAGAGCGTTAACAAAAAACGTTAAATTCTTTGAGTATTTAAAAAGGCATCCTCTTCCATACGAAGAGAATCCACCTGTTACTGGGATTCAATTTTTACTTAATTTAAATCAAATGTACTTGCCTTTTTTATTTATATTGGTAATTACCTTTATTTTGACTCAGCTTTATACGTCAAAGTACAAAAATAAAACTGATATTAGTTCATTATTACCAATTACTAGTAATAAAAAGTATGCTCTCGACAGCTTTGTTGGGATCTCAACTACTGCTATAATTTTTTATTCTATCAATCTGATTGTATTTATTGTGGCTGCAGGTATTTTTAAGATCGGAAGTTTAGCTTATCCCTTTTATCTATACCGCAACTTGCAAGCTGCAACACTAAATCAATATGTTCCTACTTCTCAAGTAATTGTTCCTATTGCCATCTTACAAATTTTAGTAGGAATATTTATCGTCACTTTTATCCAATTAATCTCAAATCTGATTCGCGAAAAATTTCCCAGTCTATTCATTTGCTTGCTTCTTTTAATTGGACTCAGTCTTGCAACAACAGTAATTGTTCCATTTCAAAAAGCTGCTGCTTGGCTACCTACGACTTACTTTAATGTAATAGGAATTATTTCAGGAGAAGTAAGTGTTCAATATCATAATATTCAAGTAAATTACATTACTGGAATACTGACTCTTACTACTTGGATAGTAATTATCTATATAGTGGGACTGTTGATCTCTAAAATGAAACGCTAGAGCAAATAAAAAAGGCGCAAGATGCACCCAGTAAACTTTAAGCATTAACTTTTTTATTTTTATAAACAATGAACATTACCAATTCACACACAGCAATGAATGCTAAATAGGTAAATAGCATACGCGAGGTTAGAGTGAAAGTTGTATTAAGTGAATGTGCACTGGCGACATTACTAATTCTCAGGCCTAGCAAACTAGTCTTCACACTTGTTCCATTCATACTAAATAGCGTCACGATTAGTCAAGCAAAAAAGCAATCAAATATAAGCCTGTTGCAGTGCTCAGCACTTTTAAGTATTTCATATGTATCCTCCAAACAAAACATAATTTTCATTAGTATCCACAATTTGAAAACTCAAATCAATTTTTATGTATAATTTGGATCATCAAAATTTTTGTGGAGGTAAAATTATGCATAAGATTCCATGCTCCGCTGTTAGAGCTCTCTGCTATTTTGTAAGCATAGTCGTCTGGGTAATACTTTTTATCCTCTTCATATCCCCTCATATTCCTAGTCCTTTTCTCAACGGCTTATGCGCTGGACTTTTAGGCGGAACCATACTCTACATCCTTAATCTATTATTTAATCGAAACAAATAGCATATTTATGTATAATCTTTCTTTGCAGATTTTGAAATTAATAATACGAGGTATGCAAAATGAGTAAAAAAGTTGCTTTATATCTACTACCCCCTCTTTGTTTAGTAGCCATTTTTCTTGGCATTGACTTGTTAACTAACCACCATAATTTATGGATGTCTGGCGTTGTAACACTAGGTTGGTGGCTGTTTTCTTTTGGCAGTGATTTTTTAAGTAAGAATCGTCAAAAGTTCCTGTTCTTCTTGTGTGTAGCAATTATAGTTGCTATCATCAGCGCCTTAATTTATATCAAACTAACTGTCTAACATTAACTCGGCTCATATTTCTT